>DATGTG010000147.1:0-9818 GCA_035301965.1 Wenzhouxiangella sp.
AATGTTGTAGGGCAGATTGCCAACCACGCGCACCGGCCCGCTTGCCGGCGCCGCCGGCTCCACGCGCAAGATATCTGCCTGGATGACTTCAAGATTATCGGGAGCACCCAGCCGCCTGGGCAGGGTTGAGGCCAGGTCACGGTCGAGCTCGACGGCAATGACGCGCGCGCCCGATTCAAGCAGCGGCGCGGTCAGCACGCCCTCGCCCGGCCCGATTTCGATGATCACATCGTCACGGGCCGGCGCTATGGCGGCCACGATGCGGTCAATCACATTGCCGTCGTGCAGAAAATGCTGGCCAAAGCGCTTGCGCGGCCGGTGCGATTTCATGGCGCGCGGCTCAAAGCCTGATTTCGACAAAGGACTCGCTGCGCAGCTCCTGTATGAACCGGTCGAGCTCTTCCTGTGATTTTTGTTCGGCGAGCATTTCGCGCGCCTCGGCCCGCAGGATCTCCTCGCTGCGGTCGCTTTGGCGCACATCGACAAGCTCAATCAGATGCCAGCCGCGCGCGCTGTTGAACGGCGTGCTGAGCTCGCCGGGCGAAAGCGTATTGATCACGGCGCCGATTTCAGGGCCGTAGCCGCCGGCCGGGAACCAGTCCATCAGCCCGCCGATGTTGGCGGTTGACTGGTCGCTGGAATACTGCCTGGCAAGCTCGGCGAAATCCTCACCCTCTTCAATGCGCTGGTGCAGCTCTTCAATCTTTTTGCGGGCATCTTCCGGCCCGATCAGCTCGGAGGGGCTGATCAGGATATGGCGGGCCTTGTACTCCTGGACCATCATTTCGCCCCGCTCGCGCTTGTCGCGCACCTTGAGAATGACATAACCGCCGCCGGTGCGCAGCGGCTCGGTGATTCCGCCGGGTTCAAGGCGGGTGATCAGATCGGCAAATCCGCCCGGCAGGGCGCTGGCCGCGCGCCAGCCGATGTCGCCCCCGTCCAGCGCATCCGCGCTTTGCGAGTAGCTGATGGCGGCGGCTGAAAAAGACATGCCCTCATCAAGCTGACGATAGATTTCCTCAATTCGTTCCTGAGCCTCTTCAAGCTCTTTCGGGCCGGCGGAATCGGGAACGCCAACCACGATCTGCGACAGCAGAAACTCTTCGCTGCCAAAACTTTCCGAGGCCAGCAGAATGTCAATTTCCGTTTCAGTGATGTCGTCCATGGAATCGACAACGCGCTGCTGCAGCCGCGAAGTCACGATCTCGTTGTGCATCTCGCGCCGGAATTCCTCGAAATCGATATTGTCGGCCTCCAGCATGCTGCGCAGCTGCGACATGGTCAGGTCATTCTGCTGGGCCAGCTGCCTCATGGCATTGTCAACGTCCATGTCCGAAACCCGGATGCCGGTTTCCTCGGCCCGCTGAAGCTGCAGGCGCTGCAGCACCAGGCGGTCCAACACCTGTTCTTCAAGAACCCTGCGCGGCGGCAGGCTTTCATTTTGCGCCCGCACCTGCTGCTCGATCGCGCTGATGGCATCATCCAGCTCGCTGCGCAAAATAACGCCCTCCTCAACAAGGGCAACAATGCCGTCCACCGGCACGCTTTGTTCCTGGGCTGCAGTCGGAAGCGATATCCACATCAGCAGCAGCCCGATAAAAAACAGGTTTTTGTTCATGACAGGTCCTTGGTCCTTGAAATCATTTCTCTTGCCCGGCTACCACGGCCGGTCGGGAAACAGCGGGTAAGGCGGCCGGCCCAGACTGCCCAGTCCCTTGAGCTCAAATTCAACAAAAAAAGCGGTGCGTTTGTCCGATCTTCTGTCGCGCACCCATTCGCGCCCGGTAAAGCGCAGCGCCCAGCAGCAGCTCTCGTATTCAATGCCGCCAAGAACTTCCAGCGTCTCGTCTTCCTCAAACGAGTGGGTAAACCGCCCAACCAGATTAAAGCCGGCGCGCAGCGGATACCTGAAGCGCACGTCGGCCTGGCTGACGCGGTCCCGCCGGTAACGGTAACCCAGCGCCACTTCGCGTGCATCCCTGCCGCGCCAATTGAGACCAAAAGAACCGACCTCGGTTTCATTTTCGGCGGAATCCCACTGCAGCCCCGCCGACAGCGCCAGCTGTTGCGCCGGGCGCCACTGCACCTCGGCCACCGTGGCCGAATGGCCGGCCCGTTCGGGCGAGCCGTTTTTAAGCTGCACCTGCCGGTCGCTGAAATAAATGATTTGTCCCACGCTGGCGGTCAGCCGGTTGAAGCCGTCGCTAGCATCAAGAAGACGCGAGCTGAGCGCCAGCGTCAGCTGATTGGCATCGCCCTGCCTGTCGGCACCGCTGAAGCGGTTGTAATGAAACAGCTGGCTGAAACCAAAGGTCAGATCGCGCGTGTCAAAAACGGGAATGTCGTTCTGATCACGCCAGGGAACATACAGGTAATACGCCCTGGGTTCCAGGGTTTGCACCCGCCCGCCGGCCAGGCGACGCTCGAAGGCCAGCCCGGCATCCACCGTTGCGATGGGCAGGCCGCGGTCAAAGGATGAATCGCTCTGCTCATCCGTGCTGTCCAGGCTGTTCAGGTTCCAGCCGGTGGCCCGCAGACCCAGCGCCGGGCGCACGTGCCAGCCCGGCGCCACCAGCTCGTAATGCAGCCGCGGCAGCAAATCCACGCGCGAGCCGGTCATGCCGGTGTCGCGATCGAAATAGACCGCTTCTGCATCAAGGGACATGCGAAACCGGCCGCCCAGCGGACGATCATAATCCAGCAAAACTCGTGGCAGGCGTCTGTAGGGTTCGCGCTCGGGGCTGACGCTTTCATCCAGCACTTGGAAGGTGTCGGCCAGCATCTCAAGCGTCCAGTGCCGCCCGCCGCCACGCAGGCTGGCCGATGAGCGCAGATACTGAATGGCGGAGCCGTGCAGATCACTGCCCAGGTCTGAAAAATAGTTGTCGTCGCTGGCGCGCTGCAAATGAGCCCTGGCGCGCCAGTCAGGATGAAGGTTGAAGCCGTACTCAAACTCGGCAAAGTACCGGCTGCGATCGGCCCGCCGGTCATGTTCCAGCCAGTCGATATTCAATTCGCCGCGCTGACGGGCGGTCATGAACCGGTGCTGCAGGCCAAGCATGGCTCCGCGTCTCTCTATCCAGCGGGCCGTCAGCGTGGCGTCCTGGTTGGGCGCAATATTCCAGTACCACGGCAGTGAAAGGTCCAGGCCGTCATCCGTTGAATAGCCAAAGCCCGGATAGAGAAACCCCGTCTTTCGCCGCCCGTCCAGCGGAAAGCTCAGCCACGGAGAGTACAGAATGGGCAGGCCCTTGAATTCAAGACGCGCGTTTCTGGCCACCCCCACGCCCTTTTCAAAGTTCATGTCCACTTGGGTTGCGCGCAGCTGCCAGTCCACTTTTTCCGGCGGACAGGTGGTGAAGTCAAAATCATCCAGGCGGGCATTTTCCGGGTCGAACAGCCAGGCATTGGCCGCCGCCCCGCGAGCCGTGGTGCCGGGTATGGCGTAGCTGAGCGCGGAAAAGGAGCCGCTGCGCCCGCGCGCATCGTAATGAGCGCTGTCCGCCTGCATGTTGAGCTGCGGGCCGCTGTAGGCCAGCCTGCCGGGCAGGCTGACGCGGCCGCTGGCCGGATCATAGATCAGCAGCTCGCTTTCAAGCCTCTGGCCATCCTGTTCAAGACGAACCTGTTCTTCAAAACGCACCCGCTGATCGGGGTCGGCGCCAAACCGTTCAGCATCCACCCTTAGAGTGCCCGACCGGTCGAGCGCAGCTGCCTGCGGCACGCGCAGCGGCTCGGGCGGCGGGCAGGCCAGGGAAGGCGACTGCGCCACCGCAGCAGCAGATGCGGTCATCAGTGCGGCAGCTGTGATGAAGGCCAGTGATGAAGGTGAAGAAAACAAATGGGTTCCGGTTGGCACACGCTGCGCCAAGTTTGCATATCTGCCGCAAATGTTCAATGTTTGCCGCGCATGAACTCTGAACGCCGGCGGTCATCGCTGCGAGCCAGCGCCCGACTGTAGCTGTAAAGGCAGTCCAGATCCTGGCCGCAATTATCGCTGAAAACCCTTTCGAATGCGCGCACGCCGACTTCATAGGTGGCCAGCAGCGCCAGGCTGGCGTTGTTGATTGAATCCCGGCTGCGCCAGCTGTGCGCGTACGCATTGTCCTGCTGTTCGGCCAGTATGGTCAGCTGCCCGTCCAGACGGGAAAACTCTTGTTGTCTGACGGTTAGACATTCAATCTCGTCACCGTCAGCGGCCCTGTAGCCCTCGGCCAGCCGCTGGCGGGCCTCCAGCAGAACCAGAACCAGCCCGTGGCGTTCCGATTGCTGTTTCTGCCAGGCCTGCAGCGCTTTCTCATCTGCATGTGTCTGCAGCCAGCGGCGGGCACCCTGGCGGCCGACAAACGTGGCGAACGCCTCGTTGAACGCCGTGTCACCACGCACGAACAGCAGTTCGTGGGCAAGTTCGTGAAAGATCAGTTCGGCCAGGTAAACTTCGGGCAGATCCAGCATGCTGGCCAGAACAGGATCGGCAAACCAGCCCAGCGTGGAATAGCCGGCCACGGGGGACACCTGAACATCAAACCCGTCTTCCTGCAGACGTTCGGCCAGCCGGTCGGCGCGCGACCGGCGGAAATACCCGCGATAGCCCAGGCAGCCCGTCAACGGATAACACCATTTTTTCGGCGTCATGGAGCAGGCCGGCACGGCCACCACGTTCCAAAGCGGCGCAGCGCGGCCCAGATCGGCATACAGCCGGTAGCTGCGGCTGTCGGGCAGCCCCAGTTGGGTGGTGGCGAATTCCCTGATTTCCAGCACGGTTTCCAGCTGCGTGCGCAATGCCTCCGATGTATCGGGATTTTCGATCAGTTGTGCGATATCCTGCCGCTTGAAAAGAACCTCCATCTGGCCGCGGGCCGCCTGTCCGTACCAGGTCACGGTGGCGCAGCCCGCCGGCAGCACAATCACAGCCAAAAGGAACAGCAGCTTGAGCGACAACTGGTATCTGGACGACGGTTTCTGGAGCAACTTCGGCCCTTTGATGTTCAATGAGGACACTTTCGCGCAGGGCCGGGATGAAGTCCAGCAGCTGCTTGAACTGATTGGCACTGAAAGCGGCCACGTGCTGGACCTGGGCTGCGGCCCCGGCCGCCACGCGCTGCCGCTTGCTCGTGCCGGCCTGCAGGTAGCGGCCGTGGACACCAGCGATGTCTTGCTTGATCAGCTGCGCCAGGCCAAAGATGATCTGGACATTGACATCGTCCAGGCCGACATGCGCTCGTTTGCGCGCGATGGCGCCTTTGACCTGGTCATCGTCATGTGGACCAGCTTCGGCTATTTTGATGACGAGGCCGATCACCGCAAGGTGCTCGACAACATCAAGCGCTCGCTGGCCCCCGGCGGACAGCTGGTGCTGGACCTGGTGGGCCTGGAATACCTGTGCCGCCACCTGCAGCCGGTTCACCTGACCGAATTTGACGACGGCCGGATTCTGGTTGAAAGGCCGGTGCTCACCGATGACCTGACCCGGCTTGAAAACGAATGGCTGCTGATCAGGGACGACGGAGTGCTTCGCAGCACTTTTTCACACCGCGTATGGTCGGCCGGAGAAATATGCAGCCTGCTGGCCCAGGCGGGTTTTGTTGTGCGCGCCGTTCACGGCAGCTTCAGCAACAGCCCCTATAATCTGGATTCGGAACGTCTGGTCGTAATTGCACAATAAGTAATTGCACAACAGCAATTGCATAAACGACCGGCAGCTGACCATACTTGCAGCAGCCCGGCTCGCTGGCTGCAACCTGCACCAGCCCGTTTTTTGCTGCAGGGCAAACACCAGGGCCTGTGCCGCTGTCCTGTTTGGGCGAGAAATCTCGTTGTACAGGCTGAAAGCAATCAGGGCAGGTCGGGCAACCGGCATACTGCCGACATGAACAACCAGGAGGATGAACCCGATGAAACTCAAGATATTTACGGCAATTTGCGCGCTGGCCATGCTGACCGGCTGCCCGGCGGCCGGCACCACCACCAACGTGCGCGACAGCGGCAGCGGCCCGGGCATGACCGACGCCAAGCTGGCCGCCTATGATGGCCCCCAGGCGCGCATTGCAGTGGCCCGCTTTGAAAACAAGACCGGCGCGTCCGGAAAGTGGTGGAACACATCCATTGGTGACGGCATGGCCGACATGCTGACCACCGCCCTGTTCAACTCCGGCCGCTTCATCGTGCTGGAGCGCCAGGCCGTGGATGACGTGATTTCCGAACAGGACCTGGGCGCCAGCGGGCGCGTACGCGGCGAAACCGCTGCGGCCATTGGTGAAATCGAGGGCGCCGAGCTGCTGGTCGTTGCCGCCGTCACCGAGTTTGATGAAAACACCAGCGGCACGCGCGGCTCCGCCACTGGCAGCCGAATCGGCCGCATTGTCGGCAGCATCTCCGGCGGCAGCAGCAGCGCGCACATGGCCATAGACCTGCGCATCATCGACACCAACACCAGCCGCATCCTGGCCGCCACCAGCGTTGAAGGCAAGGCCAAGGACTTTGACATCGGCGGCGCCCTGGCCGGCTACACCGGCCGGCACTCTTTGGGCGGCGCCCTGTCCAGCTGGGAAAACACCCCGCGCGAAAAAGCGCTGCGCCAGGTCATTGGCGCTGCGGTTGAAGAAATCTCGCGCCGCACGCCCCAGCAGTACTACCGTCATGGCGGCAACCAGTCGGGCGGACAGGTCACCAGCACCTCGGGCGGCGGCTCCGGCCAGAGCGCCAGCGGCGGCGAACGGGTGGTTGTTTCCGCCAGCTCGCTCAACGTGCGCTCCGGCCCCAGCGGCGACAGCAGCGTGGTCTACAGCCTGGACTCCGGCAATATCGTCAACGTGCTGGCCCGCGCCGGCAGCTGGGTCCAGGTCGAAGACGACCAGGGACGCAGTGGCTGGGTGTCAGCCGACCACGTCATAGACATCAACTGACTTTTACCGGGTCAATCGCTGTATCGGAGGCCCCGCCAGGCGGGGCCTCCTCATTTTTGGCCATTTTGTCTTCCGCTTTTGCGCCCTGATCCGTTGCGGCGCTTCTTGCGCTCTTCACCCTGGTTCAGGCTTATGCTTATAATTCACGCTCACAACCCCTGGCCGTGACAATGTTGGCGGTGAGCGCGCATCCATTGTGATATACCCTGACAGCCGAGCCTCGATCAGAGACTCGTGAACAAAATCTGGCCGGGCTACTGTTCCTGGAAGATGCGGCTGGAAAATGATTTTTCGGGAGGAGAAAACAAATGAGGCTGAGATTGATTGTCGCACTTGGGGCGCTGTTCATGCTCACCGGCTGCCCAATGACCGGCACCACCACCAACGTGCGCGACAGCGGCAGCGCACCGGGCATGACCGATGCGCAGCTGGCCGCCTACGATGGCCCCCAGGCGCGCATTGCCGTAGCCCGTTTTGAAGACAAGACCGGCGCATCCAGCCGCTGGTGGAACCGCTCCATCGGCGACGGCATGGCCGACATGCTGACCACGGCCCTGTTCAACTCCGGCCGCTTCATCGTGCTGGAGCGCCAGGCGGTGGATGACGTGATCTTTGAGCAGGATCTGGGCGCCAGCGGCCGGGTTCGGGAAGAAACTGCAGCCGCCATTGGCCAGATCGAGGGGGCCGAATTGCTGGTAGTGGCAGCGGTTACAGAATTTGACGGCAACGCGGGCGGCACCACCGCCGCGCTTGGCGCAATCGGCGCGGCCAGCGGCAGCCGGGCAGGCCGCATCCTGGGCGGGCTGACCGGCGGCACCAAAAGTGCGCACATGGCTATTGACCTGCGCATCATCGACACCGAAACCAGCCGCATCCTGGCGGCCACCAGCGTGGAAGGCACCGCCAGGGACTTTGATATCAGCGGCGCAGTCATGGGCTACACGGGCCGCGGCGCGCTGGGGGGCGCGCTTTCAAGCTGGGAAAACACGCCGCGTGAAAAAGCGCTGCGCGAGGTCATTGTCACCGCAGTTGATGAAATCGTGCGCAGAACGCCGCAGCAGTACTACCGCCATGGCGGCAATCAGTCACATCAGGAGTTTGCCGACTCCGCCCGGGAGGCTGTTGACAATGACCGGGTGGTGGTCACCGCCAGCTCGCTGAACGTGCGCTCGGCGCCCGGCACAGACAGCGCCGTGGTAGCCAGACTGAATGCCGGCAACATCGTCAACGTGCTGGCCCGCGATGGCAGCTGGATCCAGGTGGACAATGACAAGGGGACAAGCGGCTGGATTTCCGCCGACCACGTTGTCGAGGTCAACTGATTTTTACAGGTCACCGCAGAAGCGGGGTCTTGTTATTTCCAAAGCCCGGCACCAATCAGCTTTCATCAACGTCAACATACACGCTGACTTCGCGCGTGGCCCTGAACTCAATGTCGGGATAGCGCTCGCGGGCCAGCTGCAGATTGACGCGGGTGGGCGCCAGATACACCAGCTGCCCGCCGCCATCCTCGGCCAGATGCTGCTCGTTGCGGTTGCGAAATTCATCCAGCTTGGCGTCCGATGCCGCGCTTACCCAGCGACAGGTTGAAATATTGACGTTTTCAAAAATGGCGTCCACCCGGTATTCCTCTTTCAGCCGGTAGGCCACCACGTCAAACTGCAGCACCCCGATGGCGCCAAGAATCAGGTCATTGCCCAGCAGCGGCCGGAAAAACTGGGTGGCGCCTTCTTCGGAAAGCTGAATCAGCCCCTTGGTCAGCGCCTTGAGCCTGAGCGGATCGCGCAGCCGCACGCGCCGGAACAGTTCGGGCGCAAAGCTGGGAATGCCGGCAAACTGCAGCGCCTCACCTTCGGTAAACGTGTCGCCCACCGAAATGGTGCCGTGGTTGTGCAATCCGACAATGTCGCCCGGCCAGGCGTGCTCGGCCGCCACCCGCTCGTCGGCCATGAACGTCAGGGCACCGTGGGTACGCTGCTCTCTGTCCAGGCGCACGTGATGCAGCCTCATGCCCTTTTCAAACTGGCCCGAGCAAATGCGCATAAAGGCCATGCGGTCACGGTGGGCCGGATCCATATTGGCCTGCACCTTGAAGACAAAGCCGGTCACCTTGTCCTCGGAAGGTTCAACGCTGCGGCCCAGAGTGGCGCGCGCCTGCGGCTCCGGCGCATGTTCGACGAACTCGTCGAGAAGGGGCGTGACGCCAAAGTTGTTCAGCGCCGAACCAAAAAACACCGGGGACTGCTTGCCGGCCAGATAAAGCTGCGCATCAAAGTCATGGCTGGCGCCCTTGACCAGCTCGATTTCATCGCGCAGTTCCTGGGCATCCGCTCCCAGCGCCTCGTCGGCCTCTTTTGAGTTAAGCCCCGAAACAACCGTTGGAGCCTGGCGCATGTAGTTGCGGCCCGACTCATAAAGATGGATCTCGTCCCGGATCAGATGATAGATGCCCCTGAGCCGCCGCCCCATGCCAATGGGCCAGGTAATGGGCGCACATTCGATGCCCAGCACCTCCTCAACCTCGTCGAGCAGCTCAATGGGCTCGCGGCCCTCGCGGTCGAGCTTGTTGATAAAGGTGAAAATGGGCGTGGCGCGCATGCGGCAGATTTCCATCAGCTTGATGGTGCGCTCCTCCACACCCTTGGCGCAGTCAATCACCATCAGGGCCGAGTCGACGGCGGTCAGAACCCGGTAGGTGTCTTCCGAAAAATCGGCATGCCCCGGGGTGTCGAGCAGATTGACCACCCGCTCGCGGTAGGGAAACTGCATCACCGATGAAGTGATGGAAATGCCGCGCTCCTTTTCCATCTCCATCCAGTCCGAGGTGGCGTGGCGCGCCGCCTTGCGCGACTTGACCGAACCGGCCAGCTTGATGGCGCCGCCAAACAGCAAAAACTTTTCGGTCAGCGTCGT
>DATGTG010000148.1:0-7956 GCA_035301965.1 Wenzhouxiangella sp.
TGGCGCAGAAATGATCGCAGCGCGGCGGCAAACGTCAGTCCCTGCTTGGCGTTTTGCTGAACCTGGTTGACGCCCTGCATGCGAATTTCAACCGGGTCTTCTACAGTTGATATGTTGCGGCCTTCGTCATTCAAAATACCCAGCGCGGTGTACAGGGTGACCGTTTTACCTGAGCCGGTGGGGCCTGTGACCAGCACCATGCCATAGGGTTTGTTGATGGCCGAAAGGTAGTGATCGCGCTGGGCCGGTTCGAAGCCGAGCTTGTCGGGGCCCAGGTAGGCACCGGATGAATCAAGAATTCGCAGCACGATCTTTTCGCCCCACAGCGTGGGCAGCGTGGAAACACGAAAGTCGTAGGCGGTGGTTTTGGTGACGTTGAGCTTGATGCGTCCGTCCTGCGGAATGCGGCGTTCGGCAATGTCCAGGTTGGCCATGACCTTCAACCTTGCAGCCAGGCGGGTGGCCATGCTTTTGGGCGGGGTCACCTGGGTGACCAGCACGCCATCGATGCGGAAGCGAACGCGGTAATCGTGCTCGTAGGGCTCGAAGTGGATATCGGAGGTGCCCTTGCGGATGGCGTCCAGCAGCACCTTGTTGACAAAGCGCACCACCGGCGCATCATCGGCGTCCGAGGCGGTGTCGGAGGATTCTGCGTCCTCGTCGGCCTCGAACTCCATGCCCTCCAGGCCCTCGTCACCCTCGGTAAGCTCGTCAAAAGCCTGGGACGAGCCCTGCAGGGCGCGATCAAGGGCCGACTCAATGGCGTTGTAGGGGGCCAGCAGCGCTTCCACCTGCATGCCGCTTGAAAAGCTCAGCTGGTCAATACCGGTGCGGTTGCCCGGATCGGCCATCGCCACATACAGGCGCTTGCCGCGCTTGAAGATGGGCACCAGCTGGTGCTGGCGAATCAGGTCTTCCTTCAGCTCGCTGGCGGGAGAGTTGCGCAGGTCCACGGCCGACAGATCAACCAGCGGGATGCCGAAGTCCTTTGCGGCAATGTGGGCGAAGCCCCGGGCATCAACGGCTTTTTCGCGCACCAGATGGCTGGTGAAGCTGCGCCCTTTTTCAGCGGCCTCGTCCATTAGCGCCAGCGCCTTGTCCTCTTCAAGGAGGCCCGCATCAACAAGCTTTCGGCCTAGGGCAGGCAAACGCATCATCGCGGCTGGCTGGGCAGACATGGCAACTCCTTCAGTACATGCAATACTTGCTATTGTTACCCAAATCCTACTGCTGGCTGCAGCTATTTGCAAAGCTGGCGGCTGCCCGGTCTGGACGCCTTGCAGGAATTGGGCGCACGCAGAAAGTTCGCGGCGTGCGAAAGCCGGACAGCATAATGGATGAAATCGCGCTGTGAAAGTTGCCGGAATGGAAATAATTGAAAGCCTTGCCGAGTTGGAAAGCATGCAGCAACAGCCGGCCCTGATCATGTTTGGCGGCGCGCAATGCGCAGTTTGCGCATCGTTAAAGCCAAGAATTGACTTGATGCTGGCGGCCGATTTTCCACGGCTGAAGTTTGGCTGGGCTGATTGCCAGGGAGCAGCCGGGGCGGCCTGTGCGCAAGCCGGGGTTTTTTCACTGCCGGTCGTTCAGCTTTGGTTTGATGGGAAAAAGCACGCGGAGTTTGCGGGCGTTTTTTCCCTGGGCCGGTTGCGCCACGCAATTGAAAGACCCTACCGGATGATATTTGCGCCGCCCGCCGGCCCGAAGCCGGATTGCTGAGGCGGGCATGCATTTGCATTGGCAGGAGAGCTGCAGCAAGCTGTGCCGGGATTTTCATGCGGCGAGAAAGCGCATACGCCGGGCTTTTGTTTTAGTGGCTTGCTGGTCTACAATGGGGCCGATGAAACTGAAAATTCTTCAGAGGGATTCCGGCTTGCGGTTGATGAAACACGTGCCTGTCGGGAAGACGATTTCTGCCGTTGCGCTGACTGCAATGCTGGCTTTGGGTGCCCACGCGGCTGATGACAGCTGCGTGCGAACAGCCGCAAACGCGGATGAACAGGGCGTATTTGCGCTGGACGGTTCAGCCGTCAATTCCGAAAGCCTGAAGGTCGAATGCGCTGCAGGCAGCGTTGAGCGGCTTCTTTTCCATCTCGAGCCGGGCGACAAGCAGCAGGTAGTGCTCAGCGTGGCGCCGGAAACGGCTTACGAAATTATTGACGGTGAGGCCGACTTTATTGGCGGCACCGCAAAAGACACGGATGAAGGCCGTCGGGCGATCACCGTGGAGGTGGCCGCCCCGGAGTCGGCCAGAACCGGGGACACGCTGACCGGCGCCCTTAAACTCAGCGGCGAGAACGGTATCGAAATTTCCGTTGTGCTGGAAGTGACCGGCAAGGACAAGCTGTTTCGCAGTGATTTTGGTGGTGCCGATCCGCTGATCGGTCAGTTCAGCCTGGTGCGCTGAACGCAGGGCCGAATACCTTCCAAACACCGCCTTTTCCTGTTTTCCTACAAATCGTTTCTTATCCAGCGTCCCGACTTGAGGGTTGCCCGGCAGGCGTTGGGCCGGAAATGGTAAAGCCAGTGGTTGATATCGGGCGCGTCGATGACGGCCAGGTCGGCACGATAACCCGGCACAAGGCTGCCGTGGGTGTTTTCCAGGCCCACGGCGCGCGCCGCGTGGCTGGTGACGCCGCGCAGCACTTCGGCCGGGCTCATGCGCTGATGAACCGCGGCCAGCGTCATGGCCAGATGCAGGTGATAGCTGGGGGCCGAGCCCGGATTGAAGTCGGAGGCAACGGCCACGCGCGCGCCAGCGGCAATCCACTGGCGGGCCGGCAGGAATGGTTCGCGCAGGTACAGCGAGGCAATGGGCAGGCTGACCGCCACCGTGCCGGCCGCGGCCATGGCCGCGATGTCTTCGTCACGCGCGTATTCCAGGTGTTCGGCTGAAACCGCGCCCAGCTCTGCAGCCAGGCCGGCACCGCCGCCGGCAGACAGCTGGTCGGCGTGGATTTTCACGCCCAGGCCATAATTTTTGGCTGTTTCAAGGATTTTCCTGCCCTCGGCCAGGCTGAAGGCGTTTTCCTCGATGAACGCATCGCAAAACAGCGCCAGCTTGCGTTCCGCAACGTCCGGAATGACTTCATTGCACAGCAGGTCAACGTAGTCGGCGCGCCGCTCGCGGTATTCCCCGGGCACCAGGTGGGCGCCCAGAAACGTGGGGATGATTTCCAGCGGCTGAGCCTTGGCCAGCGCCTGATAGACTTCCAGCTGTTTTATCTCATTGGCGTGATCCAGCCCATAGCCGGACTTGGCCTCAACCGTGGTCACGCCCAGAGAGGCCATGTCTGCCAGCGCTTCGGCCGCCTTGGCCTGCAGGCTTTCTGCTGTTGCCTCGCGGGTGGCCTTTACAGTTGAGTTGATGCCGCCGCCGGCCGCCTGAATGTCCTGGTAGGTGGCGCCTTCAAGGCGGGCGGCAAATTCGTCGCCGCGCCAGCCGCCAAAGCACAGATGGGTGTGTGAATCGATCAGCCCCGGCACCACGCAGCGTCCGCCCGCATCAAAGCGTTCGGCGCCGGCATATTGATCGGGCAGGTCGACGGCCGGGCCGGCGAATGCGATTTTTCCGTCCTGCCAGGCAACGGCGGCGTCGGTGACGGCGTCCACCTGGTCATGTGCGCCGTCGGCCGGTACCCGGTAAAGCGTTTTGATGTTGGTCAGTACTTTCATGGGGTTAATCGTCAGTTGAGGATGTGGCCGCCGGCCTCGACAGCGCCGGTAAAGTGCCCGGAGCTGATCAGGTCGGTGCAGGCATTGATATCAATGCCCAGCTCGCGGTCCTGCTCGGCATGCTCAATGTGGCTGCGCACAAAGTCGTGGGCCCGAAGCACGCCGGTGCCCGGCTTGAGGGGCTTGCGGAAATCCAGCGCCTGGGCGGCGTTGAGCATTTCCACCGCCAGCACGCGCTCGGCGTTGTGCAAAACTCGCAGCAGCTTGAGGGCGGATATGGAACCCATGGATACGTGGTCTTCCTGGCCCAGGCTGGTGGGAATGGTATCAACGCTGGCGGGGTGGGCCAGCACCTTGTTTTCGCTGACCAGGGCGGCGGCCGTGTACTGCGGAATCATGAAGCCGGAGTTGGTGCCGGTGTCGCGCATCAGCAGCTTGGGCAGGCCGTCATGGCCTTCGAGCAGCAGGTAGCTGCGGCGCTCGGAAATGCTGGCCAGCTCGGACAGCGCAATGGCTGCATAGTCAAGCGCCAGCGCCAGCGGCTGGCCGTGAAAGTTGCCGGCTGAAACAATGTCGCCGTCGTCGAAGACCAGCGGGTTGTCGGTCACCGAATTGAGCTCGCGCTCAATGACGGCATTGGCGTGGTCAAGCGCGTCGCGGCTGGCGCCGTGCACCTGCGGAATGCAGCGCAGCGAATACGGGTCCTGCACCTTGCCGCAGTTTTTGTGCGATTCGAGTATTTCGGAATCGGTCAGCAGCTGGCGATAGTTGGCGGCCACTGCCTGCTGGCCCGGATGCGGGCGCACCTGGTGGACGCGTTCGTCGAAGGGCCTGATCGAGCCTTTCAGCGCTTCCAGGCTCATGGCGCCAAGCACGTCGGCGGCCTTGACCAGATCCAGGGCACGGTGCAGCACATGGGCGCCGTAGGCCAGCATCAGCTGGGTGCCGTTGATCAGTCCGATGCCGTCCTTGGCGCCCAGTTCGGGAATGTCCAGTCCGTGGCGGGCCAGGGTTTCGGTGGCCGCTTCAGTGCCTGTGCGTTTTTCATTCCAGCACAGTCCGTGTCCGACAAGAGGCAGGCTCATGTGGGCCAGCGGCGCCAGGTCGCCTGATGCGCCAACGCTGCCCTGGCTGGGAATGTGAGGCAGGATGTCGTGCTGACAAAACTTGAGCAGCTGTCTGAAAATGGGCAGCGACACGCCCGAGTTCCCCAGCGCCAGCGCATGAACCTTGAGCTGCATCATCAGCCGGGTGATGTCCGGCGGAATCGGGTCGCCCGTGCCGCAGGCGTGGGACAGCAGCAGGTTTTTCTGCAGCTGACCCAGCTCGGCGTCGTCAATGCGCGTGCTGGCCAGAATGCCGAAGCCGGTGTTGACGCCGTAAATGGCGCTGTCGCCGGCAAGGGCTTTTTCGACGATGGCGCGGGATTTTTGTACCGGGCTGTCGTCATTGGCCAGCGCCGCCAGGCGCCGGTCAAGGTCGTTGTACAGATTGGCCAGGGTAACGGTTGCGGTCATGGGTTTTGAATCCGGATGGCGTGTGGGTGTATGTATTGAGTCGGTTTAGTCGAGCATGGGGATGTTGACGCCGCGCTCGCGCGCGATGTCGGCCGCTTCGTCGTAGCCGGCGTCGGCGTGGCGCATGACGCCCAGCCCCGGGTCGGCGGCCAGCACTCGAGAAAGTCGCTCGTAGCCGTCGGCGGTGCCGTCGGCCAGCGCCACCATGCCGGCATGCAGTGAATAGCCGATGCCCACGCCGCCGCCGTGGTGGAACGAGACCCATGAAGCGCCGCAGGCGGTGTTGGCCAGGGCGTTGAGTATGGGCCAGTCGGCAATGGCGTCGGAGCCGTCGGCCATGGCTTCGGTCTCGCGGTTGGGCGAAGCTACCGAGCCGCTGTCCAGATGGTCGCGGCCAATGACGATGGGGGCTTCGACCTTGCCTTTTTCGACCAGCCAGTTGAATTTTTCTCCGGCTTCGGCGCGCTCGCCGTATTCAAGCCAGCAGATGCGGGCCGGCAGGCCCTGGAAGTGGATTTTCTGCTGGGCCTGATCTATCCAGCGATGCAGGTGGTCCTTTTCGGGGAACAGCTCGAGTATGGCCTTGTCGGTGGCGGCGATGTCGGCCGGGTTGCCCGACAGGGCGGCCCAGCGGAATGGCCCGGCGCCGCGACAGAACAGCGGACGGATGAAGGCCGGCACGAAGCCGGGAAAGTCGAAGGCGTTTTCCATGCCGCGCTGGTCGGCCACCTGGCCGCGCAGGTTGTTGCCGTAGTCAAAGGTGATGGCGCCTTTTTCCTGCATGTCGAGCATGGTCTGGACATGGACAACCATGGAGTCGAGAACCTTCTCGTCATAGCCTTCGGGGTCGGCTGCCCGCATGTCGGCCGCCTGCTGCAGCGTCATGCCGGCCGGGATGTAGCCCTGGCGCAGGTCGTGGGCCGAGGTCTGGTCGGTCAGGGCGTCAGGGACAATGCCGCGCCTGAGCATTTCGGGCAGGACTTCGGCAATGTTGCCCAGCAGTCCGACCGACACCGGCTGGCCGGAGCTCTTGATGATGTCGAGCGCTTCGTCCAGGGTTTTGGCCTTGCGGTCGCAGTAGCCGGTTCTTACACGCATGTCGATGCGGCTTTCATCCACCTCCACCGCCAGGCAGTGGCCGTCGTTCATCGTTACGGCCAGCGGCTGGGCGCCGCCCATGCCACCCAGTCTGGCGGTCACGGTCAGACGGCCCTTGAGCGAGCCTTCAAAATGCTGGCGGGCCAGCTCGGCGAAGGTTTCATAGGTGCCCTGGACAATGCCCTGTGAGCCGATGTAAATCCATGAACCGGCGGTCATCTGGCCGTACATGGTCAGGCCGCGGGCTTCAAGGTCACGAAAATGCTGCCAGTTGGCCCAGCGCCCAACCAGATTGGAGTTGGCAATCAGCACGCGCGGCGCCTGGTCATGCGTGCGAATCACGCCGACCGGCTTGCCCGACTGAACCAGCAGGGTTTCCTCGTTGCCCAGCTGCTTGAGCGTGCGAATGATGGCGTGGTAGCTGTCCCAGTTGCGGGCTGCCTTGCCGGTGCCGCCATAAACCACCAGCTTGTCGGGGTGTTCAGCCACTTCCGGGTCAAGGTTGTTCATAAGCATGCGCATGGCGGCTTCCTGGTGCCAGCCACGGCAGCTGATTGAAGAACCGCGCGGCGCGCGTATGACGGGTGCGGAAGAAGAATTCTGGGCCATTGAGTGTTCCTGTTGATTGATAAACTGCGCCAGTATAGCAACAGGTTCTTTAATGAGGAGACTTGGCCTTGAAGGCATCAGACAGAGATAATTCGACAAATGCATCCGCTTTTGGTGGCAATTTCGTGATGCGCGCCTATAATGTCATGATGAAGCTGTTTGTCGGTAAGCGATCCGCATGGTTTGTAGTGTTTCTTTCATGTGGCGGGCTGTTGGGCTATGCCTATTACGCCCAGTTTTTTTTGGGGCTGGAGCCGTGCCCGCTGTGCATATTGCAGCGTTTGGGTTTCATGGTTATGGGCGTGTTTGCGCTGGGCGCGGCCATCCACGGCCCCGCATCATGGGGACGCTGGGTTTGGGGCGTGCCGGTTTTGGCCGGTGGCGCCTGGGGAATCGTGACCGCAGGGCGCCATGTTTGGCTGCAGAATTTGCCGGCCGACCAGGTGCCGGACTGCGGTCCAAGCATGTATTTCATGCTGGATACAGGCTTTCCGCTCAGTGAAATACTCAACGAGGCGTTTACCGGCGCCGGCGACTGCGCCGAGGTTGACTGGACCTTTCTTGGTCTGTCGATGCCATTTTGGACGCTGATTTGGTATGTTGGGCTTTCGCTGGTTGTTTTGCTGGCTTTTTTGACAAGGCGACACGTTCGCACAAGGTAATTTCGATGAGTGAAAAATTGAGACCCATTACCCCGGCCAAAGACTGGAGTCCGGACTCATGGCAGCAGTACCCCGCCGGCCAGCAGGCCACCTATCCGGACAACGAAGCGGTCGAGCAGGTGCTTGGACAGCTGGCCAAGCTGCCGCCGCTGGTCACATCCTGGGAAATCATGGCGCTCAAAAAGCGGATTGCCGCGGCCCAGGCGGGCAAGCAGTTTGTGCTGCAGGGCGGTGACTGTGCCGAGCTGTTCAGCGATTGCGAATCATCCATCATCACCAACCGGCTCAAGGTTCTTTTGCAGGCCTCACTGGTGATGTTGCAGGGGATGGACATGCCTGTGGTGCGCATTGGCCGTTTTGCCGGCCAGTACGCCAAGCCGCGCTCGGCCGATACG
>DATGTG010000149.1:0-4883 GCA_035301965.1 Wenzhouxiangella sp.
TCATTGCATTCAGTGGCGGGCCGGACTCGGTCTGCCTTCTGCACCGACTGGTTGTCGCGCAGCTTCCAAGAGAGCTGGTCTGCATCCATATCGACCATCGCATGGACGCCGAAAGCCCCGACCGGGCACGGGCCGCAGTTGACATTGCTGCCGGGCTGGGCATTGATTGCACCGTGGTGCCTGTTACGGTCAAAAGCGGCGGGCGCGGCCTTGAGGCCGAGGCCCGCGAGGCCCGCTACCGGGCGCTTGAACGGTTTGTGGCCGATGAAGACGTGCTGGTCACTGCCCACCATGCCGACGATCATTCCGAAACCATCATCCTGAGGCTGCTGCGCGGCGCCGGCCCCGCCGGACTGGCCGGCATCCCACGCCGACGCCGCTTTGGGCGCGGCTGGCTGTACAGGCCGCTTCTGGACTGGCGTCGTCAAGACATTGAAAACTGGCTGGAAAAGCACCGGCTTGAAAGCATTCGGGATCCGGCCAACAGGCTTCCCGACTTTGACCGCAACCACATTCGTCACCACGTGCTGCCGCTGCTGCGCCAGCGCTGGCCCGGCGCCGATGCCGCGCTCAAGCGCAGCAGCACCCTGTGCAGCGGGGCCGCCGATTTTATAGCGCGCAGCGTGCAGCGCGACCTTGAACGTGCCGCAAGCAATCAGGGTGGCCCGCTTGACGCCACCGCATTGTCCGACGCCAGCGCATACTACCTTGGTGAAATCATCCGTGCCTGGTGCATTCAGCAACATTTCGACCCGCCACCGGGCCGGCAGCTTGAAGAGTTCTGCCAGCAGTACTCACAGGCCGCACCCGATCGCGGCCCCTTGCTGACCTGGGACGGCGCAGAACTCAGAGCCTGGCGGCGGCATTTGTGGCTGCAGCAGAACCACAGTGTCACAGACAACTGGCAAATGGCCTGGGATGGCTGCGGCGCGCTGGAGCTTCCCGGGGGCACGGGCGTTTTGAGCCTGGACGGGGCCGGCAGGCCGGCCCTTGACCTGACAGTCAGCGCCGGGCAGCCGGGCGATCGCATCAGGCCCGCAGGACACCGGCACACGCGCCCCTGCAAACAGCTTCTGGCCGAGGCCGGCGTGCCGCCGTGGCAGCGCAATCACTGGCCGCGGCTGTGGTACCGCAACCGACTGGCTGCGCTGGGTGCCCGCTGGCTGACCGATGAATTTCAGGCTCTTGTGGACGAACGTGGACAGCGCCTCGACTGGCTTCGTCCTGCATGGATGAATACGCTAAAATCAACCGAATGAGCAACACAGAATCCACAAAAGATCAGCCCAGAGACGATGCACCCGATTTCGAGCGCTCGCTGGAAGAGCTTGAAAAACTGGTTGAAGCGCTTGAATCGGGCGAATTGAGCCTGAATGACTCGCTGGATCGCTTCAAGCGCGGCATCGAGCTTTCAAAGCGCTGTCACCGGATGCTGGACCGGGCAAGGGAAACCGTCGAGATTCTCACCAGGCCCGAAGACGAGGATTCCGGCCAGCCGTTTTGACCACCGCCGGCATCCGCTGCATAATGACTTCAGCGGCTTTAAAGCGGCCCAGGTGGTGATATTGATGACAAGACTGGCGTGCATTGCTGCAATTCTGACCCTGCTGGCACCTGTGGCGGCCAGCGCCCAGGTTTACCGCTGCAGCCACGAAAACGTCACTGTTTTCTCCGACCAGCCATGCGGCCTGAATTCAGAGCAGGTTTCCGATTCCGAAAAAATCAGCTTTGTCGAACCCGACGACAATCTTCCGGAACAGGCTGCAGCCAACCGGCTGTTCGTGCAGGAACGCCAGCGCCGGCTGGCCGAGCAGCGGCGTCGAGCAAAACAGCGGCAAGAAAGTACCGAGGCGACTCAGCAGGCCGTTGTTGAGAACCACTACGTTCAATGGCCACCCGCCACCGCCTTCTGGAACAGGCGGCCCCGGCACTATCGCCACTACGCTGACCATCACGCTGAACCGCAGGCGCCCACGCAGTCCCAAAAGGACTATTCGGCGCTCAACGGCCCAATGCTGGGCACCCGCCCCGAGTCGGCGGCCTTTTCAGCGCAGCGCAACAGGTCAGACCCGGCAGGGAAAGGCTCAAAAAGACGCGGAATCAATCGACGTAGAGTGAACTGACCGATTCGCCCTCGGCCATGCGGCGAATGGTTTCCGCAAGCATCTGGGCCACGGACAGCTGGCGAATATGCCCGCTTTCCTGCGCCGCCTTTCCAAGCGGTATGGTGTCGGTCACCACAATCTCATCGAGCTGGGAACGGTTGATGTTGTCAATCGCCTTGCCGGACAGCACCGGGTGAACGCAATAGGCAACCACGCGCCGCGCGCCCTCTTCCTTGAGCGCGCCGGCTGCGGCACACAGCGTGCCGGCGGTGTCTATCATGTCGTCGACCAGTACCCCGACCTTGCCTTTGACATCGCCAATCAGGTTCATCACGGTGGCTTCATTGGCCTGGGGCCGGCGCTTGTCGATAATGGCCAGCTCGCAATCGAGGCGCTTGGCGATGGCGCGCGCCCGCACCACACCACCCACGTCCGGTGAAACAACAACAATTTCATCGGCGGTGTAGTGCTTCCAGATATCCGCCAGGGTCAGCGGTGAGGCATAGACATTGTCGACCGGAATGTCAAAGAAGCCCTGGATCTGATCGGCATGCAAGTCCAGGGTTACAACCCGGTCGGTGCCGGCCACCGAGATCATGCGGGCGGCCACCTTGGCTGTAATCGGCACGCGCGCCGAACGCGGACGGCGATCCTGCCTGGCGTAGCCAAAATAGGGAATAACCGCCGTGACCCTGGAGGCCGATGCGCGCTTGAGCGCATCGATCATGACCAGCAGCTCCATGAAATTCTCGGCCACCGGCTGGCATGTGGGCTGAATGACGTAAATGTCGCGCCCGCGCACGTTTTCCATGATTTCCACCATGGTTTCGCCGTCACTGAAGCGGCCGACATTGGCCAGCCCCATGGGCACTCCGAGGTTTTCAGCAATGGAACG
Source organism: Wenzhouxiangella sp. (assembly GCA_035301965.1). Classification (GTDB taxonomy): domain Bacteria; phylum Pseudomonadota; class Gammaproteobacteria; order Xanthomonadales; family Wenzhouxiangellaceae; genus Wenzhouxiangella. Next base: position 3,001 of record DATGTG010000149.1, read on the forward strand.
GGCAAGCACCGGGTTGGCATTACCGGCAAATACCATCAGTGAAGGATGACTCAAGAAAACACCCGGATTATGGTTGCGCGTTGAACTTGATGGCAGGGACGGCAGGATTCGAACCTGCGCATGCGGGGATCAAAACCCCGTGCCTTACCGCTTGGCGACGTCCCTGCAGATAAACCGACATTCTGCCAAGAGCATTATGTCCTGGTAATCAGGGTTTGTATTATAGCGATTTTTCAGCCGAATTCATCCCCAAATTTCCATTCGCGGACAACAATTCTAATTCGGTAGTCCCCCGACCTGGCCTCGAGCCGAACCGGCATCAGCAATTCTCCAACCTGCCTGAAGCGCTGATAATCCAGGGTCCAGACCCCATCGCTTACGCGGGCAAGCGTACCATCATCCGCAAAGTCATGCTGCAGACTGTCGGGCGGCAACAGGCCCCGCACCCACCAAACGAGTGTCCCGGCGGGTATCGGCCAGCCCAGGGCCCGTTCGAGCAGCGGCTCGGGACGACGAGCGCTGATATGACCCACCTCGCTGCCTTCCAGCTCGGCATGTTGCCCGGAAAAGCTGAGCTTCCACTGGCGCCCGCCGGCGCTGGCGCGCAAATGGATGAAGTGGCTGTCATGATCTGCTTGCCAGACAAAACTCAAGGAGCCGGCACGCTGACCGTCAGACAAGCCGACGCGGCCATCAATTCGCCATGACGGATGCGCTTCAAACCACGCCTGGCGCTCGGTAATCCAGGCGCCGTCCGGGCGCACCTGGCGCGCGGCGCAGCCGGCCAGCAGCAGACACAGGGCCAGCAAAAAACCCGCCCTGATAAAGGAGTTGAGCGTTGCCAGACCGTCTGTCATCATTTCGGCAATCGCCCCAGTCCTTCCAAAATATCAAGCAGATAAGCGTCCCGGGGGTATTCCGCCAGCATCTTGTCGGTCAGCCTGTCAGCTTCTGCCTGGCGACCCAGCTCGTCGAGCACGACGATGTAATGGGCCCCGGCCTCGGCAAAATTGAAGCCGTCATCATCGCCGGCCTCGTCAAACACGCGCTGAAGGAAATCGGCCGCCTCGGCATTGCGACCAAGCTTGTGCAGCGCCCAGCCCATGGAGTCGAGAATATAGGCTTCGCCCGGCTCCAGCTCATAAGCCCGTTTGATCAGACGATAGGCTTCCTGGTGCCGGTCCGTCATGTCGGCGAGGATATAGCCCAGATTGTTGAGCGCCATGGCATTGTCGCTGTCCATCTGAATAATGCGGCGCAAATCCTGCTCGGCCAGATCGACGTTGCCAATATCCATGGCCAGGGTTGAACGCGTCATCAGAAGATCGACGCTGTCATGATTTTGTGCCAGCGGTCGGGACAGCAGATCCACCGCCTCCTGGCCACGCCCGTCTTCCTTGAGCATGGCCGCCTCGACCAGCCAGGCGTCGGTTGCCAGCAGCTCATTGTCCGGGTTTTCCTCGCGCAGATGCACCAGCACATCACGGCCCTCTTCCAGCCGGCCCAGCCGGCCCAGCAGGCGGGCCTGGCGCAGCCTGGCCTGGGGCAGTGTTCCAGGCTCATCCACCTGCTCGTAGCCGCGCAGAGCCTTTTCATCAAGGCCACTAAGGTCGGCCAGCACAGCCTGCAGAAAGCGGTGGTTTTTATTCCGCTGCCGGGCCGGCAGTTCATTCATTTCCCGCCAAACGTCAATCGCCCTGTCGCGCTCTTCCATCTGGATCAGATAACGACCGGTTTCATACAGGGTCAAACTGTTTGCCGGCAGCGAACGCAGCAGCTGCAGTGCCTCATCGTAACGATCCAGCTCGGTCAGAACGCTGGCGGTCTTGAGCCCCAGACCGGTGTCATTTTCACCGAGCTGCCTGAAGGCCTTTGAATAAAAT
>DATGTG010000150.1:0-3372 GCA_035301965.1 Wenzhouxiangella sp.
GGCCGTGTTTTTGTTGTCTGCAGGAAAAGCCCGGATCAGTCGCTGTCGGCCCGGTGTGCATCGGGCCCGATATGGCGGTTGAAAAATTCCAGCATGCTGTCATAAAGCTCCACGCGGTTGTCGATATCGTAAAACCCGTGGCCTTCCTTGTCCTTGACCATCCACTTGTAGCCTTTGCCGATGTTGTCCAGCGCCTTGCGCAGGCGCTCGAAGTGGCCAATGACCACGCGCACATCGCTGCCGCCGTGCACCAGGTACAGTTCGGCCTTTATTTTGTCAACGTTGTGAACGGGCGAGGCGGCCTTGAGCCTGTCCTCGTCATCGCCCACCGTACTTGACATGAAGCGCTCGAAATTGGCGCGTCCCTCGCGGCCATAGCTGGTGCTTTGTGAAAAATCATTGCCGTCGCCGCCGCGAAACCACGGCAGGTCGTACACGCCGACATAGCCCACGGCACACTGGTACAGGTCGGGCTCCCTGATCACGCCCATCAGCGATGCGTAGCCGCCGTAGCTGCCGCCGTAGATGCAGATGCGGTTTTCGTCGGCAATGCCCTGCTCAATGGCCCAGCGGGTGGCATCGGTCACGTCGTCCTGCATCCTGCCGCCCCATTCGCGCCAGCCGGCCTGCACGAAATCCTCGCCGCGTCCGCCCGAGCCGCGAAAGTTGACCTGCAGCGTGGCATAGCCGTGATGGGCCATGAACTGGGCTTCAGCGTTGTAGCTCCAGCGATCGGCGATATCAAACGGCCCGCCGTGAACATTGACAACAAGCGGCAGGTTCTTGTCCTTGCCTTCGGGCAGGGTCAGCAGGGCGTCCAGCTTCAGGCCATCGCGCGCTTCAATCATCACCGGCTTCATGGGCACCAGCCGGTCGGTGGGCAGGTCGGGCAGGGCCGCGGCCAGAAAGCGCAGCTCCATCGATTCGGTATTCAGCAGATAGAAACTGCCCGGGCTGCGGTCGCCGCTGACGTGGACAATGGAATGCCTGCCGTCCCGGTCGGTGGAGGTAATGTGAAGATCGTCGTTGGGGAAAGCCTTGATCAGGCCAACCAGCTGGCCGGCGCCCTGCTGGTGCTGGCTGATCTCGTCATCAAAAAAATGATAATTGGCGGGGCCAAAGCGTGTGATGGCGCCAAGCACCTCGCGTTTGGGGCCATAGACCAGCCCGCCGATATCGAACTCGTCGTGGCGGTAGAGAAGCTCGATGCTTTCCAGATTGAAATCGTAGCGGAAGAGGCCCATCCGGTCATTGCTGGCCTGATCGTGGTTGGACATGAAGTAGGCCTGGTTGTTGTCGGGCGAAAACGCGACAAAATTGACGCTTGCAGACGAGCGCTTGCTGGGCAGGTTCACCTGTTTCCATTCGCCGTCGTGGCGCACATACAGCCGCAGCTCGCGATCATCCAGCGAGTCGCCCATGCGCAGCGCGCCGGCAATGCGCACCCTGCCATCGTTGTCGGCCATGACCTCGACAATGTCGTTGTCGGCCGGCAGGCCGCTGGCCGAGCGTGTTTTGCCATTGAAGATGTTGAGCCGGTTGGGCTTGGGTTCGCTGCGCCCGTCGGCATAGCGTCGGGTAATGAGGATATGACGCTCGTCGTCGGGCAGGGGGTGCAGCACCGCAAACGGCCCCTGGGTGGTGCTGTTGAAAATCTCCAGGCGCTGCCTGCCGTCCAGATTGGCGGCATACAGCTGCTGCGGACGACCCGTGTTGTCCAGGTTGCCGGTCACCTTGCCGACCGCCATCACAACCCGCTTGTCGCTGCCCCACCAGAAGCCGAGCACGTGCTGGTTGTCGCCAAACTCAAAGCTGGCGGTGATTTTTTCATCGTCAATCGCCATCACGGCCAGCCCGACTTCCGAACCTTTTTCAAAGGTCAGCGCCACGTGCCGGCCGTCGGGCGACAGCTTCATGTTGACAATCTTGTGGTGCTCAAAAAATTCCCTGGTGGGAATGGTGCCGGCCACGACCGGTGCCAGCGCAAAAAAGGCAAGAAAAAGCAGGAGGCATGCAGTCGCTCGTTGAATCATTTTGGCACCGTGTTGCAGAACAGCGTGTATTCTGTCAGAAACAGCCGCGGCTTTCATGGCTGCCAGCCCAAAGCCGCCGCAATTGACAGACGGTGCGCCTGTCCCCGGGCATGAAGCCATGCAGTGACAGACAAAAGCACCCGGACAATTCCAAGGAGTCAACCCATGGCAACAGAAAATATTGCAAAGCTGCTCAAACAGTCGGGTTTTTTCAGCGACCTGGACGCCGGGCATATTGACTGGCTGGCCAGGCACGCCAGCGACAAGCGCTTTGACGACGGCAAGCTGCTGGCCCGCCAGGGCGACAGGGCCGACCAGTTCTTTCTGGTTATCGAGGGCGAGCTGGTCGTTGAAGTGCCGGCCCTGACCGGGCCTTCGCTGACCATTACCCGGCTGGGGCCAGGAGACATTTTCGGCTGGTCGTGGCTGATCGAGCCCTACAAATGGCACTTCAACGGCCGCGCCGAAGAATCGAGCCGGGTGCTCGAATTCGACGGTGCGGCAATCATGAAACATTGCCAGGCAGACTCGACCTTTGGCTATGAGCTGCTCAGGCGCTTTTCCGGCCTCATGGGTGTGCGGCTGGCGGCTGCCCAGGCTACGATGAAAGAGCAGTGGGCGCCTGGCGGGTTGCCCTGAATGCGCGGCTCAGGTCATTCCACAGATCATCGGCCTCTTCCAGCCCCACCGACAGCCGCAGCAGGCTTTCGTTGATTCCGCTGCCCAGCCGGTCCTGTTCGTTCACCACGCGGTGCGTCAGGCCGGCGGGGTGCTGGATCAGCGTATCCACCGATCCCAGGCTGACCGCCGGCGTCATCAGCTCAACTTTTTCCATCACCGCAGCCGCCGCCTGGTAGCCGTCCTTCATTTCGAAGGAAATAATGCAGCCACCGCCGGCCATCTGGCGGTTCAGCAGTGATTTTTGCGCAACCGAGTTCAGCCCAGGGTAGAAAACCCGACCCACTTCCGGCGCGTTTGACAGCCGCTGAACCAGATCAACGGCGGTGGCCTGCGCCCGTTCAACCCGCAGCCTGAGCGTGGGCAGGCTGCGGTGCAAAAGATAGGCCGCCCACGGGTGCATCAGCGCGCCGGTGGCCACCCTGATCTGACGCAGGCCGGCCGCCAGCTCATCGCTGGTGGCCACCACGCCGGCAATCACATCGCCGTGGCCGCCCAAAAACTTGGTGGCGCTGTGCAGCACCATGGCGGCACCCAGCTCCAGCGGCCTTTGCAAAACGGGGGTGGCAAAGGTCGAATCAACCACCACGGGCACATCGCCGGCCTGTTCGGCCACGGCGGCAATATCAACCAGCTCCAGCGTGGGGTTGGCCGGGGTTTC
>DATGTG010000151.1:0-5202 GCA_035301965.1 Wenzhouxiangella sp.
GCGTCCGTCGGGCTCAATGTGGAAGTCGACCTTCGGGAAAATGGACCGCTACAACTATCCGGTGATCGGCTACGAGCTGTGGGAAACAGCCCGGGGCCGGGTTCTGAAACCCGGTGATCCGGCCATCGTCGAGATTGTTTCCGGCAAGCATGAGACGCTCGACTACCACTATGTCCTGCCGGTTGAAGACCATCATTACGAAGCCAACTTTCATCCGCGCGCCATGAATGAAACGCCGGAAGACGGCCAGGTCATCGCCATTACCGGCAGCAGCTTTGGCGCCGGCCACTACCAGATTGTGGCCATCAACCTGGGCACCGGCGACGGCGTTGAATCGGGCCACACCTTCTCGGCATTTCGCCCCGGCAAAACCGTGCGCGACAGCCGCTATCCGTTAATGAGCCGCGCCGCCTTCAAGGAGCCGGAAAAGCGCCATGTGGACCTGCCCGATGAATTTGTCGGCCGCGTCATGGTGTTCCGTCCTTTCGAGAAGGTCAGCTATGCCATTGTTCTGGAAGGCAGCATGAGCTCGATCAAGGTTGACGACATCCTCGATCACCCTGACCGCAGTCTCTGACCTCACAGGCCATGCCCGCGCCGGAACACGCTCGCCAGTGGCTGAGCCTGGTTCTCGCCGACGGGCTCGGCCCGGTGCGCTTTGCGGCCCTGGAAGAGCACTTTGGCAGCTCGCCGGACTGGCTTGGCGCCAGCGACAGGGAACTGCGCGCCGCCGGACTTGACGACAGAATTGTCCGTCAGCTGCGCCAGCCCGACGAAAAACGGCTGCAGCGCTGCCTGGACTGGCTTGACGATGACAGGCGCTGGCTGATAACCCGCAGCGACGCACTCTACCCGCCCCTGCTCAGGCGCATCCCCGATGCGCCCATTGCCCTGTTTGCCGCCGGCAGCGTCGAGGCGCTGGTCATGCCGCAAATTGCCATCGTCGGCAGCCGCAGCGCCACCTCCGGCGGGCTTGATCACGCGCGCTCGTTTGCCGCCACCCTGGCGCGCGCCGGCTTTGTCATTACCAGCGGCCTGGCGACCGGCGTAGACGGCATGGCGCACGCCGGCTGTCTTGACGCCGGCGGCACCACCCTGGCCGTTGCCGGCACCGGCCTGGATCGCATCTATCCGCCCCGCCACCATGACCTGGCCCGGCGCATCGCCCGCTCGGGCGCTCTCATCAGCCAGTTTCCACCCGGCATCGGTCCGCTGCCGGGCAACTTTCCGGCCCGCAACCGCATTATTTCCGGCATGAGCCTGGGCGTTCTGGTGGTCGAGGCCGGTATCAAAAGCGGCTCGCTCATCACGGCCCGGCTGGCCGGGGAGCAGGGTCGCGAAGTGTTTGCCATCCCCGGATCGGTGCACAACCCGCTGGCGCGCGGCTGTCACCGGCTCATCAGGGACGGCGCCCGGCTGACCGAAACCGCCGACGAAATCATTGCCGAGCTGGAGCCGCTGGCGCGCAAGATGGCCGGTGAAATAGAGCAGCTGCTGGCGCCCGCGCCTGTAGGCGGCTCACCAGGCCTTGAGGAAGCTGCCGATACACCGCATATGGACCGTGATCCGGAGTATGCTCAGCTGCTTGAGGCGGTCGGCTTTGATCCGACACCGGTTGATGACATCATTGCGCGTTCACAATTGACGCCCGCGCAGGTATCCTCCATGCTGCTGATGCTTGAACTTGATGGCCGGATCAGTGCCCATACGGGCGGACGCTACAGCCGCAAGGCCTGAGAGAGGAATTGAATGAAAGAAAGCGTGCTTGACCTGCTGATGTATTTGTTTGAAAACTACATCTATGACGAGCCCGAGGTGGAGCCCGACCGCGACGCGCTGGGTGACAGCCTTGAAGAGGCCGGCTTTACCCGCAACGAGATCGAGCGTGCCTTCGACTGGCTGGACGAGCTGGTTGTGCAGCGCAGCCTGCCCGAGCTGGGTGATCGTGGCAGCAACCCCATCCGGGTATTTACCGAGAATGAAAGCCGGCAGCTTGACATACAGGCGCGCGGCTTCATCATCTATCTTGAAAACATCGGGGTGCTTGATGCCATGCGCCGCGAGCAGGTCATTGACCGCCTGACGGCGCTGGATTACGAAGACATCAGCCTGGACGACGTCAAATGGGTGGTTCTGATGGTGCTGTTCAACCAGCCGGGCCAGGAAGCCAATTACGCCTGGATGGAAGACCTGATGTTTGACGAGCAGGGGGCCTGGCAGCACTGACGCCGCCCGGCTGCACAAAACACCGCGCGGCGAACGCGACGGCAAAATGTCTTACGCTATAAAGGATCGAGCTTGCAGCGGGCCCGGTTCCACCGATAAATGCTGCCTTTGAAAAATCCGTTTTAATTCCATGTCAAAAAACCTGCTTATTGTTGAATCACCGGCCAAGGCGACCACCATAAACAAATACCTGGGGTCGGACTATCAGGTGCTGGCGTCCTACGGCCACGTGCGCGACCTGATTCCCAAGGAAGGCGCGGTTGATCCCGAGCAGGACTTTGCCATGCGCTACGACATCATCGAGCGCAACCGCAAGCATGTTGACAAGATTGTCGCGGCCGCCAAAAAAGCCGACGCCATTTACCTGGCCACCGACCTTGACCGCGAGGGTGAGGCAATTTCCTGGCATATTGCCGAAATACTGGCCGAGCGCGGCATTGATCCGAACAAGCCCGTGCAGCGGGTGGTGTTTTCAGAAATCACCAAGGGCGCCATAGAAAAAGCCCTTTCCGAGCCGCGCGATCTGGCCGAATCACTGGTCGACGCCCAGCAGGCACGCCGCGCGCTGGACTATCTGGTGGGCTTCAATCTTTCGCCGCTGCTGTGGAAAAAGGTTCGCCGCGGCCTGTCGGCCGGCCGGGTTCAATCGCCGGCGCTGCGCATGATTGTCGAGCGCGAGGAAGAAATCGAAAAATTCGTTGCGCGCGAATACTGGTCCATGGAAGCCGACCTGGGCGAGAGCGAGGAAGACCGCTTCAGCGCCAAACTGGTTCAGATCGAAGGCCGCAAGCTCGAGCAGTTCGACATCACCGATGAAAAAACCGCCACCGCCATCAAGGCGCGGGTGAAACGGAATGCCGGCGGCCAGATGACCGTGGCGCGGGTCAAAAAGAGCCAGCGCCGCCGCCGCCCGCAGCCGCCTTTCATCACCTCGACCTTGCAGCAGGAGGCCGCTCGCCGACTGGGGTTTACCACCAGCCGCACCATGCGCGTGGCCCAACAGCTGTATGAAGGCGTCAACACCGGCCGCGGCAACGAAGGCCTGATTACCTACATGCGAACCGATTCGGTTTCGCTGGCCGGGGTGGCCATCAGCGACATACGCAGAACCATCGCCGCCGAATACGGCAGCGACAAGGCCCCGGAAAAGCCCAATTTTTACCAGTCCAAATCCAAAAACGCCCAGGAGGCGCACGAGGCCATTCGCCCCACCTCGGCCAGCCTGACGCCCATCAAGCTCAAAAACCACCTTGAGCACGACCAGTATCGCCTCTATGAGCTGATCTGGAACCGGGCCATTGCCAGCCAGATGATTCCCGCGCTGTATGACACGGTGCGCGCCGAGCTTGATGTAGGCGATGAAATGTTCCGGGCCAGCGGCTCAACCCTTGTCGAACCGGGCTTTTTGAGCGTGTATGGCGACACTCGGGCCGAACAGGATTCGCGCCTGCCCGAAATCAACCAGGGCGATACGCTCAAGCTGGTTGAGGTCAGGCCGCAGCAGCATTTCACCGAGCCGCCACCGCGCTATTCCGAAGCCAGCCTGGTCAAGGCGCTGGAAGATTTCGGCATTGGCCGGCCATCGACCTATGCGTCCATCATCCAGACGCTGAAATACCGCGAATACGTGGAAATGGACAAGCGCCGGTTCATTCCGACCGCAACCGGCCGGGTGGTGGCCAACTTTTTGGCCAGCCACTTCGAGCAGTATGTCGATTATGAATTCACCGCCCGCCTGGAAGACGAGCTGGACGCCATTTCGCGCGGTGAAAACGACTGGGTGCCGCTGCTGAAGGAATTCTGGCAGCCCTTTATCGACCGGGTCAGGGAAAAGGATGAAACCGTCAGCCGCAAGGAGGCCCAGCAGGCGCGCGAGCTTGGCACCGACCCCAAATCCGGCAAGCCGGTCATTGTCAGACTCGGCCGCTACGGACCCTTTGCCCAGATTGGCGATGCCGAAGATGAGGAAAAGCCCCAGTTTGCCGGCCTGAGACCGGGCCAGAAAATGGAAACCATCACGCTTGAGGAGGCGCTGGAGCTCTTCAAGCTGCCGCGCAACCTGGGCGAAACCCCGGAAGGCGAGCCGGTTCAGGCCAACATCGGCCGTTTCGGACCCTATATTCGCTACGGGCAGCGCAACTTTGTGTCGCTCAAGGAATACGACCCCCACGAGGTCACCCTGGAGCAGGCGCTTGAGCTGGTCACCGCACACAAGAAGATGCTGGCCGAGCGCATCATCCAGGACTTTTCCGACCAGGGCATCCAGGTACTCAAGGGGCGCTACGGGCCCTATGTCACGGACGGCACCAAGAACGCCAGCGTACCCAAGGATCGCAAGCCTGAAGAGCTGACGCTGGAGGAATGCCAGAAAATTCTTGCCGAGGCCCCGGCCAGGGGACGCCGCAAGGCGGGCAAGAAGAAGGCGTCCAAAAAGAAGGCTTCAAGGAAAAAAGCCGCGAAGAAGAAAACCGCAAAGAAAAAGGCTGCGAAGAAAAAAGCATCAAAAAAGAAAGCCGGCAAGAAAAAAACGGCCAAAAAGAAAACCTCGGCTTGAGCCTCGCCCGCCTGATTCCGCAGCGCGGCCATTTCTGCACGGAGCCCATTGATGACCGGCAACACCATCCGCATTGAGGCGGTTCGCCAATACCTGCTTGAGCTGCAGGAGCGGCTGTGTGCAGCCTTTGAGGCCTGCGACGGCCAGGCGCGCTTTCATGAAGATGCATGGGATCGTCCCGGCGGCGGGCTGGGCCGCACGCGCGTGATTGAAAACGGCGCAGTGTTTGAAAAGGGCGGCGTCAATTTCTCGCACGTGCGCGGTCAGTCGCTGCCGCCTTCCGCCAGCGCCAGCCGCCCGGAGCTGGCCGGACGCAGCTTCCAGGCCATGGGGGTGTCGGTGGTCATGCACCCCGTCAATCCCCACGTGCCCACCAGCCACGCCAACGTGCGCCTGTTTGTCGCCGAAAAGGACGGGGCCGA
>DATGTG010000152.1:0-5031 GCA_035301965.1 Wenzhouxiangella sp.
CGCAGATCGTGTTTATCCACTGCCCGCAGGGGTTGATCCACAACGGGCTGTTGCTGTATTACATACCGGCGCGGCGGCTTGGCTGGGGCTGTTTCGGGAAGGGCGGCTGCAGGGCGGTGACACGGTGTTCATTGCCGGTGCCGCCGGCGGGGTTGGCGGCGCGGCGGTTCAGATGGCACGTGCGATTGGTGCCCGTGTGCTGGCCACGGCCTCTGCCGAGGATGCTCACTGGGTGGCTTCCCTGGGCGCTGAACATGTTCTTGATTACCGTGATCCGGATCTGACTGCCAGACTGCTTGATCTGGCCGCCGGCAGAGTGGATATTTATTGGGACCAGTCGGGCCGCCACGACTTTAATCAGGCTTTGCAAATGCTGGCACCCGGTGGGCGGGTCATTGTCAGCGCCGGACTCGACGCAACGCCCGCACTGCCGATTGGCGAACTTTACACCCGCGATGCCAGCCTGCGCGGCTTTGCTCTCAGCAACGCCTCAAAAAAGGATTTGGCGCGGGCGGCGCGCACCATCAACGCCCACCTTGAGTCGGGCCGGCTTGAAGTGCGCATCGCAAAAACGCTGCCGCTTGACGAGGCTGCACAGGCTCATCGGTTGCTGGAGGCCGGAAGCTTGTCGAAACTGCGCGGACGTGTTGTCGTTTTGCCCTGATTTGCAAACCGCTTCCGAGTGGCTGTTGCTGCTGGCAGATTGGCTGCCGGGCTTTGCTGTTAAAATTCTGTTTTGATCATCCGGCTCCCATCTCGGAAAGCGTGAAAAAAGACGTCAAAAACAGCGTCGAAATCCAGGGCGACCAGGTTGTCAAGGCATTTGTTGTCGGCAACAGGCGCGGGCGCCGCTTTCGTCGCGAACGCCTCGCGCTGGAGCGCCTGAAAGGCATTGACGGCATTCCGGAGCTGTATGCGCATGACCAAAACAGCCTGACCATGACCATGGAGCGCATTCCCGGTCGCTCTTTTGAGCAGGCGGGGGACATGGACGACGACTTTTTCATACGGCTGGGTGAGCTGGTGGAAGCCATGCTGAAGCGCGGCGTGGCGCGTCATTCAATGCCGGCGCGCGATGTCATCATCAGACCTGACGGGACGCCCGGCCTGGTGGACTACGAAAGAGTCACGCTGCGACACGTGCGCTACAGCCCGGTTTGGGGTCTGTCCCGCATGATCAGTCGCTTTCACCTGCTGCGCTTTATTGGCAACCACCGACCGGATTTACTGACGCCGGCGCAGAAAAGAAAGCTTGAATGGCAGCTCAAGGGCCAGCGCCTGTTTCGACGCTGGATAGAGTGGCGCCGCAGACATTTTGTTGAGCCCTGGCGATGACATGGCGCGTTACGGGGTCGTTTTTGTGAAACAGCTTGCTTTTTGTCCTCCGGCTGTGTTCTTATTGGCCCCATGAGCAAATTCACCGCTTCAGGCACATTTTCTGCCATTCGCTGCTTCGTGTTTGCCCGGGCCGTCGCGGTCACCGGTCGCGGTGCTCTGTTCCAAGCCCAAAACAGCAACAATCAAAATAATCAAAACAACGCCCACGACTGGCGGGGTTGCGTGTAGCTCATCCAATTTTTTGAATACACCAAAGCCCGCTTCCAGCGGGCTTTGTTTTTTGGCCTGCTGGTGGCAACCAACCATCAGGAGGTCACGAACTTGTCTTCTCTTTTTGCAATTTTTGATATTGATGCCGGCGATGATCCTGCCGCGCTGCGTTTAACCGCCCTGGACTGTTCGCGAAAACAGCGCCACCGCGGCCCGGACCATACCCGCGTTCATGCCGACAGCAATGCCGTGCTCGTCCAGGAACACCAGGCAGCGGCCGCGCCAAATTCGCCGCCCCCACCGCTGCACTGCCGGGCCAGCGGCGTGACGGTGGCTCTTGATGGCCATGTCTGCAACGCCGGCGCACTGCGCAAGGGGCTCGACAATCTGTCAACGGAATGCAGCGAACAGGAGCTGCTGGGCGCGCTGTACCGGCGCTACGGATCCGGGCTTGTGTCCCGGCTCGAAGGCGCATTTGCACTGGCGCTGAGCGACCCGGACAGCACGGGCTATTTCATTGCCCGCGATCCTGTCGGGGTTTGTCCGCTTTATTGGGGACACGACAGCCACGGGCGGCTGTGCGTGGCCTCCGAGCTCAAGGCCCTGGCGGATATTTGCAGCGATGTTTCCGTATTCCCCGCCGGCCATGTCTATGACAGTAAGCAGGGGCTGAGCCGGTACTACGAGCGCCCCTGGCGGGATTATGCCGCCACCCGGGGCATTGTTCTGGCGGCACGTGACGTGCGCCGGGCCTTCAAGGCCGCAGTCAGCCGCAACCTGGCACCGGATGCGGCCTACGGGGTGCTGTTGTCGGGCGGACTGGATTCGTCCCTGCTGGCGGCCTGCGTGGCGCGCCGGCGCTCCAGGCTGGCGGCCAGGGCCGGCGTTGCGGCCCTGCCCCTGCACTCATTTGCCGTTGGGCTGAAAGGCTCGCCCGACCTGGCGGCCGCTCAAAAAGCCGCAGATGCGCTGGGCACCGTTCATCACAGCGTGAGCTACAGCGTCCAGGAGGGGCTGGATGTCCTGCCGGAAGTTATCCGGCACATAGAAAGCTACGATGTCACCACCGTGCGCTCTTCCATACCCATGTATCTGATGGCCAGAAGAATTCGGGCCATGGGCATTCGCATGGTGTTTTCAGGCGAAGGCGCCGACGAGCTGTTTGGCGGCTACCTGTATTTTCACAAGGCGCCCGATGCGCAGGCCTTCCACGACGAGACGGTTCGCAAGCTCGAATCCCTGCATCACTACGACTGCCTGCGGGTCAACAAGTCCATGCAGGCCTGGGGCGTGGAGGCGCGCGTGCCTTTCCTTGATCTGGAGTTTGTGGATGCTGTCATGGGCATGGATGCAGCCCAAAAAATGAGCGTTGACGGCCGCGTGGAAAAGCATGTTCTCAGGCAGGCCTTTGAAGATATGCTGCCGGCCGAAATCGCCTGGCGTCAGAAAGAGCAGTTCAGCGACGGCGTGGGCTACAGCTGGATTGACGCTCTCAAGGCGCACGCCGAATCGGTGGTTGCAGATCGCGAGTTTGCCGCCGCGACCGCGCGTTTTCCACACAATACGCCCGAAACCAAGGAAGCCTGGCTGTATAGGGATCTGTTTGAGCGTTTTTATCCGGGGCAGGCCTGCGTGCAGACCGTTCCCGGCGAAAAATCAATTGCCTGCTCATCGCCGGCCGCGCTGGACTGGTGCCCCGAATTTGCCGGCATGGCCGATCCTTCGGGCCGCGCCGTCAGGGGGGTGCATGCCGCTGCGGTGGACAGCATCTGAACCCGGCGCTCAGCGGCTTTCAAAGCGGTCGGAAAAGATCAGCGAGCGGGCCATTTGTACGGCCGCCCGGGCATCCAGGCGGCCGTGGCCGGCCTGCCAGTTGGGCCAGTCGCTCATCGTCAGCCCGCCGCAGCCGCTGTTGTACGCGTCGGTGATGCCCTGGCGAACGGCGGATGACCGCAATATGCCGGCCACTGCATCGGGTTGGCCGCGCAGGTTGGGGTTGGCGGCCATGACCAGCGCCGCAACGCCGGCCGCGTGCGGCCCGGCCATGCTGGTGCCGCTTTTGTTGCCGTAGCCGTTGTTGCGCACGCTTGAATAGACATTGACGCCGGGCGCGGCGATGTCCAGCGTAATGCCCTCGGCACCGGACACCGGTCCGCGGCTGGAAAAGCTTGCCAGTGAATCATTGCTGCTGCTGGCGGCGACTACGAAGCTGCGGTCATAAATGGCGGGCGGATCATTAATGGAGCTGCATCCAGGGCCGCTGTTGCCGGCGGAAACGACAAACAGAATGCCGCCGGCCACCACGTTATCAACCGCGGCGCGCAGCTCTTCGCCGGTGGTGCAGCCTTCCGACGGAACACAGCCCCACGAGTTGTTGATGATATCGGGCGCCCGATCGGGGTCGGGGTTGCTGCCCGCAAGATCGGTGGGCGCCATGAACCACTGCATGCACTCGATATATTGAGCCGTTGTGCCCGAGCCGTTGTTCATGTTGCGGCAGCCCGTCCAGCGCGCTCCGGGCGCCACGCCGATGACGTCGCTGCCGGGCGGTGAGCCCACCATGGTGCCCATGGTGTGGGTGCCGTGGTCATCGTCGTCGCAGGGAGCGGGTGAGTCGGCGCCGCAGCTGCTGCCGGCATCGTGGATGGCATCGTGCCAGTTGTAATCGTGGCTGACGCTGCTTCCGTCCCAGCCCCGGTACTGGCTTTTCAGAGCCGGATGGTCCCATTGATAGCCAGTGTCGGCGCCAGCAATCACCACGCCCTGGCCATCAATGCCGTCGGCCCAGACATCGGGTGCGCTGATTTTCTCCAGCCCCCAGGGCAGGGCAAGCACCCCGTCGGCCGCACCGGTCTTGTCCGTTACAACCGGCAGGTGTTGGCGAAACGGGCGGTCGTGAGCCACGCGCCGGATATCATCGCGTCGGCCCAGGGTGGTGATTTCATCCGGCGCTAACTGCGCTGCGATGACGTTGGCTATCCAGTAGCTGCGATAGGCAATGCCTTTCTCATCCAGCCAGCGCCGGGCTGATTCCTGCTGCCTGCCGGCGCGGCTGCGCAGGGCGCTGACCAGCCAGCGGCGATGGGCCAGATAATCGCGGCTATCGAGTGGTGCTTTTTGAACAGGCGTTTGCTGATCGTGAAACACCAGCAGCACGCTTGCGCTGCCGTCCTGCAGGGCGGCCTCCATCAGGCCCGGGTCAATATCGACCGCTTCGACCGGCTGCCAGGCCGCCAGCGCGGCTGCGCCGGCCAGGTACAGCACAGCGCTGCGCAGAGACCGAAAAGAACGGTCAAGTCTTTTGTTCATGTGTTTCTCCTGACGCGCACCTGCATTTGACAGCGGGGCCAGCGCCTGTTTTTCCGCGTCAACCCGGTGAGGCATTTGGCCCGGCCGGTTACGGGTTTATTGCGGCGCAAAATTACGAGTGGTGGCATGATGAAAGCATGACTGCGCCGGGTGCGCAAGGAGTACAGAATGAAA
>DATGTG010000153.1:0-5763 GCA_035301965.1 Wenzhouxiangella sp.
GTCGGGCAGCATGACATCCAGCACCGCCAGGTCAAATTCCATATCGTCCAGCAAATCCTGGGCGCCCCTGAACGAGCCGGCCGCAGTGACTGCCAGGCCGGCCTGTTCAAGCTCGGCCGTCAGCATGCGCTGCAGTTCGGAGTCGTCTTCCACCAGCAGCACGCTCAATCCATCCAGAACAACCCCTTCATGCACAACCTTCACCCCTGTCAATACAGCACAAAACAACGATGCCCCGCCCAGCTGTCGCCGCCCGCTGCGGCCCAACGCCCGTCATGATGATTAACGCTCTCTTTAAAAGACTTTGCTTAATGTCATCATACCCCCTGGCCAGCTGTTTATTGGCAATGAATCACTCTTTGCGGGCGCCGAAGTGACCCTGCGCGCCCTGCCCGGCCGCCGGGGAATCAGAAGACGGCCAAATAACGAGTATATTTCCTACAGAATTGCAGTCAAGACAGGCCTGTGCAGGCGTTCGGCAATCCATCACGCTGGCCGGGTCACTCAAGAACAACTGCAATTACATGGGACTGGCAACCATTCTTTCGCGCGCCGCGATTGGCATTGAAGCTCCGGAAATTCTGGTGGAAGTCAATCTGTCGCCCGGGCTGCCGGTTTTCGCCATTGTCGGCATGCCCGAAACCGCCGTGCGCGAAAGCAAGGACAGGGTGCGCGCTGCGCTGCGCAATTCCGGTTTTCAGCTGCCCTCGTGGCGCACCACCGTTTCGCTGGCGCCGGCCGACTTTCCCAAGGAAGGCGCGCGCTTTGATCTGCCCATTGCCGTTGGCCTGCTGGCTGCCTCGGGCCAGATCAGCACCGATAA
The DNA here is from genome assembly GCA_035301965.1 of Wenzhouxiangella sp. Taxonomy (GTDB): domain Bacteria; phylum Pseudomonadota; class Gammaproteobacteria; order Xanthomonadales; family Wenzhouxiangellaceae; genus Wenzhouxiangella. Next base: position 824 of record DATGTG010000153.1, read on the forward strand.
TCTGGACCGCTGGGAATTTATGGGCGAACTGTCGCTGACCGGGCGGCTGCGCGGCATAAAGGCCGCCCTGCCGGCCATCTTGCGCGCCCGTGAACAGGGCCGCAAGCTGGTGCTGCCGCTAGCCAACGCCGAAGAAGCCGGGCTGGTTCGCGGCGCCGACATCCACCTGGCCGAATCCCTGTGCGACGTGGCGGCCGCGCTCAATGGCCACGGCGACCTGCCGCGCCCCCAACCAGCGGCTGACAGCGAGGGCACGCACGGGCCCGACCTGTCGGACGTGCTCGGCCAGTACCGCGCCCGCAGGGCGCTTGAAATTGCCGCCGCCGGCGGCCACAACCTGCTGCTTCTGGGCCCGCCGGGCACCGGCAAAACCCTGCTGGCCTCGCGGCTGCCCGGCATTTTGCCGCCCATGACAGAAACCGAGGCGCTGGAGGCCGCCGCCATAGAATCCGTGGCCGGCGCCCGCCTGGACCCGGCCACCTGGAAACAGCGCCGTTTCCGCGCCCCTCACCACACGGCCTCGGGGGTGGCGCTGGTGGGCGGAGGCTCAAAACCGCGACCCGGCGAAATCTCGCTGGCCCACAATGGAATTCTTTTTTTGGACGAGCTGCCCGAGTTTTCGCGCCACGTTCTCGAAGTGCTGCGCGAGCCGCTGGAATCGGGCCGCGTCATGATTTCGCGCGCTGCCCTGCAGGCGGAGTTCCCGGCCCGGTTTCAGCTGGTGGCAGCCATGAACCCCTGCCCCTGCGGCTATGCAGGCGACCCGTCCGGGCGCTGCCAGTGCACGCCCGACCAGGCAAGCCGCTACCGCAGCCGTGTGTCCGGCCCGCTGCTCGACCGCATCGACATGCACGTGGAAGTTCTGCGCCAGTCGCTCAGGGACCTGCCCGGCGGCGAGCCTTCCAAAGCGGTGCGCAAGCGGGTCATCCAGGCACGTGGCATTCAGCAGCAGCGCGGTCACATCAACGCCCGCCTGAACGTGGCCGGCATTCGCCGCCACTGCGGACTGAACAACCGCCAGGCCAATCTGCTGGAAGCCGCCTGCGAAAAACTGCGCCTGTCGGCGCGCGCCCACCACCGCATTGTGCGCGTGGCGCGCACCATTGCTGACCTGGCCGGCAGCGAATCCATCCAGACCGAACACCTGTCCGAAGCCATCGGCTATCGACAGCTCGACCGGACACCGCCGCAGCTGGTGCGCATTGCCTGAACCTCATTTGACCGGGGCTGTCCCAGCGGTATCATTGAATCTGACAGTTTCCGGGAGAGTTCATGAGCCAGTTGGCAAGACTGCTGCTGATCGTCCTTGTTCTTGCCGCCGGGCCGGCATGGGCAGCCACCGTCACCACCCGAATAGACGGCGTTGACGGCGAGATGCTGGCCAACGTGCGCGCCAGCCTGTCGCTGGTTCGCGCCCAGGATTTTGACGATGTATCCAGCCTGCGGCTGCGGCAAATGGCCGATGATGCCCGCGATGAGATCAGACAGGCCCTGCGCCCTTTTGGCTACTACAGCCCGCAGGTGCGGGTGCGCCTCGAAAGACCCGACCAGAGCAATTCACCCTGGCAGGCCAATATCAGCATCCGGCCCGGCGAGCCGGTCACCATCAACAACCTTGAGATCGTCATCGCCGGCGATGGTGAAAAAGACCCTGAGCTGGCCCGCTGGCAGGCCGACTGGCCGCTGCAGCCCGGCAACCGGCTCGATCATCGCCGGTGGGAAGAAGCGCTGAGCGACCTTGAAAGGCTGGCGGAAGAGCGCGGCTATTTTCAGGCCGACTACAGCCAGCGCGGCGTGCGCGTTGACCCCGATCGCCAAAGCGCCGACATCGAAGTGGTTTACGACACCGGCCAGCGCTACGTCTTTGGCGGCTACCGCTACGATGACAACACCTTTGGCCGCCGCCTGATGGATCGCCTCAGCATTCTCGAACCCGACGAGCCCTACAGCCTCAAGCGCCTGGACCGGCAGCGCGAAGTGCTTGCCGGCACCGGCCTGTTCAAGCAGGTGGTGGTCGAACCCGAGCACGATGACGAACGGCACGAGGTGAGCCTGGACTATCGGCTGGAGCCGCGTCTGCCCAACACCTGGCGCACCACGCTGGGTTTTGGAACCGACACCGGTGCCCGGCTGCAGCTGGGCTGGACCCGGCATTACCTGTCGTCACGCGGCAACAGCCTGGACATCGGCGCGGGTGTCCAGCAGCGCCGCAACGAATACGTCATCCAGGCCGACTATCTGCACCCGCGCGGCAGCGATCCGGGCGATTTCCTCACCGCCGGCACGCGCCTCAAAAGCGAGCAGGACCGTTTCCGGTTTCATGACGAAGACCGCATCGAGCCTGTTTTTGACGCCTTCAGGGGGCGCAGAAACCAGGCTGAAGTCAGCTTTGGCCGCCTGCAGGAACGCTACGTGTTCGGCCCCGAAAACCGCCCGCTGGAAGAACACCTGTTCGTGTCGGTTCTGCATGAATCGTTCGATGCGTTCAGGGAAGGCTCCTTCAGCGATGAAAACCTGGCCCTGCTTGAACACAATCCGGCGCTGGCGCCGTTTCTGGACACCGACAACCAGGTGCTGGCCCTGGGCGGCGACTGGCGCCTGCCGTGGATACGCGGCACCGGTTTCGACGCCCACGGGGTTGTTTTGCGCGCCCGCCTGCTGGGCGCACACAAATCGCTGGGCTCCGATGTCACCTTCGGCCAGGCCTGGGCCGGCGGCCGCTGGCATTTCCGCTTTGGCGAACGGCACAAATTTCTGCTCAGCGGCGAAGCCGGCTACACCCAGGCCGACACCCACCGGGTTACCGTCGAGCTTGACGGGCAGTCCCTGGACCTGAACCTGACCGTTCTGCCCGAGCGCTACCGCTTCAAGACCGGCGGCGACCGCACCGTGCGCGGCTACGGATTTGAAGAACTGAGCACCAACCGCAACGGCGCCAACCATTTGCTGCAGGCCTCGGCCGAATATGAATTCCGGGTGGGCGAAAACTGGTCGCTGGCCGCGTTTGGCGACATCGGCAACGCCTTTAACGACACCGGCCGACGCAAGCTCAAGCGCGGCGTGGGCATCGGCTTTCGCTGGTACACCATGATCGGGCCCATTCAGCTGGATTTTGCCCGCGCCCTGGATCAGTTCGACAAGCCCTGGCGCCTGCACTTCACCATTGGAACCCGCCTGCTATGAAAAAATGGCTGATCTTCACGGCCGCTGCCGTGGTTTTGATACTGATGATCGTTGCTTCGGCCTGGCTGTGGCTGACCCACAGTTCATCGGGCATGAAGTTTGCGCTGGCGCGCACCGCCGGCGTGATCGACCGGCTTGAATACGACAGCCTGTCCGGCGGGCTGGCCAAAGGCATCACGCTGACCAGCGTGCGCTTTGCCCAGTCGGGCACCCGGGTTGAAGCCGACCGGCTGGAGCTGGCCGCCCGCGTTGAGCTGCTGTCCGGCCCCCGGGTGGTCGTTCGCCGCCTGCACGCCAGCGGCATCGACGTTTATCTGCCGCAGGACGAGGCGGAGAAAAAGCCCGACAGTGAACCCTTCCGGCTGTCGCAAATTGCCAGCCCCGTTGAGGTGGTCGCGGAAGACATCGACATTTCCGGCCTGCGCATCCACAGCGGCGACGAACCGCTGACTGTCGATGGCATCCGGCTGGCCGGACGCTATGGCCACCAGGCCGTGATCGACCGCCTTGAGGCCGAGTCCCGGCAGCTTGGAATCCGCGCCGACGCCCGCGGCCAGTGGGCGCTGGAAGACAGCGGCCGCGGACAGCTGAAGCTCAACGCCGCGCTTGATCTTGACGACGGCCAGAGTCAGAACGCCGCGCTCGACCTGACGGGCCGGCTCGACGACCTGCAGTTTGCGCTGGAGGCATCCGGCCCGGCCGATATTAAGGGAACGGGGCAGATCGCCCAGCTCCCCAATAATCCGTCAATCAGGGCAAGCCTGACCGGGCGCGTGGCCGACTGGCCCGACCTGCCCCTGGCCCTGGACGATCTTGAGCTTGCGGTCGAAGGACAGCCCGAGCAGTGGCAGGCCACAACCACCGGGCGCGCCACAGGCCCCGACATTCCGCCGGCGCGCTGGAACATCGACCTTGCCGGCGGCCTGGAATCACTGCGTATCGAGGATCTTGATATTGAGGTTCTGGCCGGCCAAATTCACGGCCAGGGCGGGCTGGACTGGAGCAGCTCGGCACCGGCCGCCAGCGCCCGCCTGGACTTTGACGGCATCGACCTGACCCCGCTTTACCCCGACTGGCCCAACCAGGGCCGACTCGGCGGCCGGGTGGAAGCCAGCAGCCGCGACGGCGCCATTCACATTGAACAACTGGCGGTGCAGGCCCGCCCCGGCAAGCTCGACATCAAGGGCAGCGGGCGAATTGACCCGGAAGCGGACACGCTTGACTTCAACCTGGGCTGGCAGCACTTCGTCTGGCCGCCGGTCAGCGATGACACCGAGCCGCTGGTCAGCAGCGAATCCGGCCAGCTCAGCATCGAGGGCGGGCTGAGCAGCTGGCGCATGCATCTGGAAGCCCTGCTGTCGGCACCCGGAATATCAGGGGCGCGCGTTGATGCGCACGCAACCGGCTCACAGGAACAGGCCGACATCGCGCAGCTTGTCATGACCGCCAACGACGGCAGCCGCGCCGAAATCACCGGCCGCGTGGGCTGGCAGCCCGATATCAGCGCCGACCTGAAGCTGCAGCTGGAACATTTTGACCCCGGCATGTTCGCAAGCGAGCTGCACGGGCAAGTCGATGCCGGGGCGCACATTGTCCTTGGCGACGACGGACGGACAGTCAGGGTCAACCTTGACGCCCTGGGCGGCGAGCTGCGCGACCAGCCCCTGGACGGCCAGGCCCGGCTTGATCTGGTTGACATGCAGCCGCACAACCTTGAGGCCAACCTGCGGCTGGGGCGCAACCGCCTGGTTGCCAGC
>DATGTG010000154.1:0-2020 GCA_035301965.1 Wenzhouxiangella sp.
CGCCCGACCCTTCTGCCGCAATGATTGCAAAGCCTCCAGGCCCGGCCACCAGGCCCTTCAGGCGCAGCCCGCTGCCATCGTCCGCAGCCGCCGGCTGCAGCTGAACTGGCGGCAGGCTGGCCGTGCGTCCGAACAGGTCCCAGCGAAATTCGCCGCTTGCGCTCCCTGCACCCGACTCCTGCGGCAGCGGTATTGACTCGGCCGGCTCGACTTCAACTCCGCCCATGATCATCCACAACATGCCTACCGCCAGCCAAGCGGCTGCCAGCAGCAAAGCGCCGCCGGACAATATCGCCAGTCGCGATGACCAGGTTGGGGATATCAGGGCTGACACAGGGCATAGATTCCGGATCTCATCAGGCGCGAGAGTAGCACAGACAGCCATCAACACGAAGAGCCCTGATCAGGCGTGCAACTGCCAAAAGCGCAGCGTCAACGCGAGCCGGAAGAACTGCCCCTTCTGCGCCGGCGACCACCGCGCCGGCCTTTTTTGCCGCGCGGGCTGCTCTTTTTGCGCGGCGCGGGCCTTTCAAGCTCGGGCAGCTCATCCGGGTCATGCGATTCAACCGGCAGCTGCATATCGATGTATTCCTCGATTTCCGGCAAATGGAAGGCGTAGTCTTCGCAGGCAAAGCTGATGGCATCGCCGGTGGCGCCCAGGCGCGCCGTGCGGCCGATGCGGTGAACATAATCTGCCGCATCCTGGGGCAGATCGTAGTTGATGACATGCGTCACGTCGGGAATGTGCAGGCCGCGGGCGGCCACATCGGTGGCCACCAGCACATCTATTTCATTCTCGCGAAAGCGCCGCAGCAGCGACTGACGCTTTCTTTGCGGCACGCTGCCGGCCAGCATGGCGGCATCAATGCCGTTGGCCTTGAGCGTGCGCGCCACCCGGTCGGTTTCATGGCGGGTATTGACAAAGACAATGACGTGCCCGTCGTCAATATCGCGCAGCAGCTTGACCAGCAACGGCAGTTTTTCCGGATTGGCCGGGTAGTAGACCGACTGCTGAACCCGATCATTGGTGATCTGTTCCGATTCGATGCGTATGGTTTCCGCCTCCCGCATGTGCTCGTAGGCAAGCTCGGTCACCTTGAGCGGGAAGGTGGCCGAAAACATCAGCGTCTGGCGCTTTTCAACACCCGGCATGCGTCGGAACAGGTAGCGGATATCCGATATGAAACCCAGATCAAACATGCGATCGGCTTCGTCCAGTATGGCCACCTCGATGGCCTTGAGGCTGTACACACCCTGTTTCAGATAATCAATCAGGCGCCCCGGTGTACCGATGAGCACATCCACGCCGGCGGCAATCTCCTCGCGCTGCTTGGCATAGTCAACGCCACCATAAGTCAGCACCGAACGCAGGCCGGTATGGCTGCCAAGCACCAGAGCGTCGCGGTGGATCTGAATGGCCAGCTCGCGGGTGGGCGCAATGATGATGGCGCGCGGGTTGGGCCCCTGTCCGGCCGAGCCGGGCGACAGCAGACGCGAAAAAGCCGCCAGCAAAAATGCCGCCGTCTTGCCCGTGCCGGTGCGCGCCTGGCCTGCCACATCCCGGCCCTGCAAAACCAGCGGCAGGGTTTTTTCCTGAATGGGTGTGCAATAGCTGAAACCTGCATCTGCAAGCCCCTTGCGGATACTCTCGTGCAGGTCAAAGTTGTCGAAGGCGGTTTGGGTCAGCACCTGCTGGGCGCCATTATCCTGTGTCACTGAAATATTGCGATCCTTGAAATCGGGTTGGTGTGCCTTGAACTAGCAGTTTAACTGCCAGCCGCTCCGGCCCTGCAGCCGTCATCCTAATGAACGGCGCGTCCGGGGCAATAAAACGCGGCAAGAGCGACATAGTATATTGGCAAACGTGCATCAGCAATCGAAACAGCGCAAAAACGCCAATTCCAATCCGGCACATGACCAGCGAGACACAAAACAGTGAGCGACAAAATCATTCATGTAAACGACAGCGACTTCGACGAACAGGTGCTGCAGGCCAGCGGCCCGGTTCTGGTTGACTACT
>DATGTG010000155.1:0-2709 GCA_035301965.1 Wenzhouxiangella sp.
GCAAGCGCGGCCTGTATACCGGCCAGGCCGGCAGCTACTGCGGACAGCTGCATTTTGACGACCTGGGCGCGCCTGCCGACATTTACCGCCGGGAAAAGGCCGATGCGGTGCTGCTGGATCGCAATCAGCTGCCTGTGTGGCTGCCGCCCCGCCGGGCCGATACCCACAAGGGTGACCTGGGGCGGGTGCTGATCATGGGTGGCAACCTGGGCATGGCCGGCGCGCCGGTGCTGGCCGGCCGGGCCGCGCTGGCCGCCGGCAGCGGGCTGGTCACCCTCGCCACACTCGCAAAACATCTTGTGCTCGCGCCGGCCATCCAGCCCGAGCTGATGACCGCCGACGCCAGCTGGCCCGAGAAGGTGACCGAACACATCGGCAAGGCTGATGTCGTGGCCGTTGGCCCCGGGCTGGGGCAGGACGAATGGTCAAAAATGCTGTTGCGCGCCTGCATGGAATCGTCCGTTCCCCTGGTCGTTGACGCCGACGCGCTCAACCTGCTGGCGCGACAGCCACGGCAGCGCGACCGCTGGATCCTGACGCCGCACCCCGGCGAGGCGGCCCGCCTGCTCAATACCGACACGGCCTCCGTCATGGCCGACCGCTTTGCCGCCGTGCGCAAGTTGGCCGAAAAATACCGGGCCGTGGTTGTTTTGAAAGGCCATGGCACGCTCGTGACGGCCCCTGATGAACCGGTGGCCGTCTGCCCGTACGGCAGCCCGGCCATGGCCACCGCCGGCATGGGCGATGCGCTCACCGGCATGATCACCTCGTTTGCAGGTCAGGGGCTGACGCTGCCCGAGGCCGCACGCTGCGGCGTTGTGGCCCACGCTATGGCCGGTGATTCGGCAGCGCGCGACCGCCGCCAGGTGCTGGCCAGCCAGGTCATCGACAAACTTGGCACAATACTGCCCAAATGAATGAAACCATGATCATCGAATCGGCCAGCGAAGCCGACACGCTGGCGGCCGGCGCCACTCTGGCCAAATTGCTGGGTGGCGGGCAGGTGGTGTACCTGTCGGGCGATCTGGGCGTGGGGAAAACCACCCTGGTGCGCGGCCTGCTGCACGCGCTGGGTTTTGATGGCCGGGTCAAAAGCCCCAGCTACGGGCTCATAGAAAGCTACGGCGTTGGCGGCCTGGACATCCATCACCTTGATTTGTACCGTCTCGGCCACGGCGAGGAAATCCTCTACCTCGGTCTGGAAGACCTGCTGGGCAACCACAGCCTGGTGCTCATCGAATGGCCCGAGCGCGGTGCCGGCTGGCTTCCCGACAGCGACCGGCATATTCATATTGACGACCTGCCCGGCGGAAAACGGCGCATTCGCATTTCAGCGGGCAAAAAACAGGGTTGACGGCCGCTTTGTTGATACAATAGGGAGTTTTCCTACAGGTCTGTTCATCAGAGTTTCAAGGAGACGCATGTGAGCATCATCAGCAAATTGGATACCCTGCGCAAGGCTGGCGGCAAGCCGCTGACCACCGGGCTGGGCGATGACGTCATCGTACGTTTTGCCCGGCAAGACAACCAGCTTGAACAGGCCGTGGACGATGCGCTGGCGGTGCTGGATCACTGGCGCAGGATTTATCCCGAACTGGTTGCTGCCGACGAGGCCGAGCAGAAGGAAACCCTGCAGGCCGGCTACGTCAACTTCTATGCCGATGACTGCGTCAATCCCTACGTTGCCCTGGCGGCACGCGGCTCATGGATCATCACGTCAAAGGGTGCGGTGCTGCACGATTCGGGCGGCTACGGCATGCTCGGCATGGGGCATGCCCCAGACGCCGTTCTTGAAGCCATGAACCGGACCCAGGTCATGGCCAACATCATGACGCCGAGCTTTTCACATCAGCGCTTTTATGACGCCCTGAAAAAGGAAATCGGCCAAAACCGCGCAGGCGGCTCGCCATTCAACCGCTTCCTGTGCATGAACTCCGGCTCAGAGGCCGTCACGGTGGGTTGCCGCATTGCCGACATCAACACCCGGAAAATGACCAACCCCGACGGCCCCAGAGCAGGCCACAAGGTGCACCGCCTGTCGCTGACCGGCAGCTTTCACGGACGCACCGACCGCCCGGCGCGATTTTCCGACTCAACGCGCAAGACCTATGCAAAACATCTGGCCTCGTATCGCAATGACGACACGCTGATTACGGTCGAACCCAACAACATCGAACACCTTGAGCAGGCTTTTGATTGGGCGGACAAAAACCGGGCCTTTATTGAAGCGGTATTTCTTGAACCGGTCATGGGCGAAGGCAACCCCGGCATGGGCATCACCCCCGAGTTTTACGCCGCCGCACGCCGCCTGACGAAAGAACACGGCGCGCTGCTGCTGATTGACTCCATCCAGGCCGGCCTGCGCGCCTGTGGCGTGCTGTCCATTGTGGACTATCCGGGCTTTGAAGCACTTGAAGCGCCTGACCTGGAAACCTATTCCAAAGCGCTCAACGCCGGCCAGTATCCGCTGTCTGTTCTGGCCATGAACGATCGCGCGGCCGACCTTTACCAGAAAGGCGTTTACGGCAACACCATGACCGCCAACCCGCGAGCGCTGGATGTCGGCACCGCCGTGCTTGAGCAGGTCACGTCCGAGTTGCGCGCCAACATTGTTGAGCGCGGCCGCGAGTTTGTTGAAAAACTCGAACAGTTGGCCGACGAGCTGAACGGCCGCATCACCCGGGTTCAGGGCACCGGCCTGCTGTTCTC
>DATGTG010000156.1:0-3218 GCA_035301965.1 Wenzhouxiangella sp.
GACCGCAAACAGCGTGTCGTCGCCAACGTCCTCGGACAGCTTGCGCGACCATTCCCGAATGATGGCGTTGCGTGGGTCCTTGACCCTGTAGACAGCGTGCCCGAAGCCCATGATGAGCTCTTTTTCGGACAGCTTGCGCAGCACATCCTCGCGCGCCTGCTCGGGGCTGTGGTACTGCTCGAGCATGGCCATGGCCTGCTCGTTGGCGCCGCCGTGCAGCGGCCCGCGCAGCGAACCGATGGCGCCGGTCACGCAGGAATGCAGGTCCGACAATGTTGATGCACAAACCCGCGCCGTGAATGTGGATGCGTTGAATTCATGTTCGGCGTACAAAATCAGCGACACGTCCATGATGCGGGCGTGCAGATCACTGGGCTTTTTGCCGTGCAGAAGATGCAGAAAGTGCCCGCCGATGCTGTCGTCGTCCGTTTCAACATCAATACGCTGGCCGTCATTGCTGTAGTGATACCAGTAGTTGATCATGGACGGGAAAGTCGCCAGCAGGCGATCAGCGGCATCCTGCTGCCGGTCAAAGCTTTCTTCCGTTTCAATGTTGCCCAGAAATGAGCAGCCGGTGCGCAGCACGTCCATGGGATGGGCCGATGCCGGAATGCGCTCAAGCACTTCCTTGAGTGCATCTGGCAGGCCACGCAGCGACTTGAGACGTTTGCTGTAGGCGGCCAGTTCTTCCCGGTTGGGCAAATGGCCCTTCAGGATCAGGTGCGCCACCTCATTGAAACTGGTTTTTTCGGCCAGCTCGTCAACGGCATAGCCGCGATAGTGCAGCCCGTCACCGGATGCACCCACGGTACAAATGGCGGTTTGTCCGGCAGACTGCCCGCGCAGGCCGGCGCCTGACTTTTTGTTGCTCATGTCAACTCCTTAGCTGAATAACTCGTCCAGTTTGCGCTCGAACTCGTGATAGTCGAGCACATCGTAGAGCTCGTCGCGGGTTTGCATGTCCGCAACGACGTTTTTCTGGTGCCCGTCCTGCGCTATGGCCTGATAAACGCCCAGCGCGGCCCGGCTCATGGCCCGGAACGCCGACAGCGGGTACAGCGCCAGTCCGGCGCCGGCCCGGCGCAGCTCATCAATGGAAAACAGCGGCGTCTGCCCGAATTCGGTGATGTTGGCCAGCACCGGCACATCGACCTGGCGGGCAAACTCCGCAAACTCGTCGAGCGTGTGCAGCGCCTCGGCAAAAATCATGTCGGCACCATTTTCCACATACAGCCCGGCCCTTTCGACCGCAGAGGCCATGCCCTCGCCGGCATAGGCATCGGTGCGCGCCATGAATACAAATGAATCATCCGTCCGGGCATCCACAGCCGCCTTGACGCGGTCGGCCATTTCTTCGGCGCTGACCAGCGCCTTGTTGGGCCGGTGGCCGCAGCGTTTGGCGGCCACCTGGTCCTCCAGGTGAATGGCGGCCACGCCGGCACGCTCCATTTCGCGCACCGTGCGGGCAATATTGAAAGCGCTGCCCCAGCCGGTGTCCACATCCACCAGCAGCGGCAAATCGGACACCGAGGTGATGCGGCGCGCGTCCTCGACCACATCGGCCAGCTGGGTAATGCCCAGATCAGGCAACCCAAATGACGCATTGGCCACGCCGGCGCCGGACAGATAAATGGCCTTGTGGCCGGCTTTTTCGGCCAGCAGTGCGCAGTAGGCATTGATGGTGCCCACAACGGGCAGCGGAGGATTGTCAGCAACCAGCTGACGAAACAGGAAACCGGGCGTCTGATCGCTCATGCCAAAAACTTGTTGCCTCAACAATAACGGATCAAGCCGGTCATTTTATCACGGGCATGAACAGCGCCCTGCCCCGGCACAAGCAGGTGGTTCAAACCCGATGATGCTGCGCCATTTCAACACGCCACACTGTCCGGTTGATCAGATCATCCGCTTCGGCAAGGGGGATAAACGGCATGCTGATCCAGCCGTGGGGCAGCAGCATGCGCAGCGTGGCCAGGTCATGGCGGCGCTGATAGGGCGACTGACCAATGACCGCCTGCTGAACCATGTCCAGCCGGAACACTTCATGTTTGCGCCCGAAAATGCCGCGTTGCACGTGACAAAAGTCGCCGGCCACCCGCCAGCCGCGACCGCGCCAGATGCGCTGCGCAAGCAGCAGGTACAAAAACATCGCCACAGGCGGCAGCCACAGAGGCAGCTCAAGCATTAACCCCGCTGTCAGCGCCACGGCCAACAGCACCAGACCGGGGCGCGTCCAAAGCCAGGTGCGCAGGCGGCGGCTGACCGGCCACAGAACTTCAGACTCCTCCAGCCCCGGCATCAGATGCTCCACAAGGGCAAGATCCTTTCTGCGCAGCCCGGGCACAATAATGCGGCGCGCATCCTGCTCATTCTGCAGCGCGCCGGCATTGGTTTGCTGCAGGGTCACGGCATACATGCCGACCAGCCTGCCCAGAACGCTCTGGGTAATGGCCAGCCCGGTGAGCTTGTTGTGACGAATGGTTTGTTCACGCCGATCAAGCAGACCACCGGACGCCACAAAGCGCTGGCTGGAATCGCGCAGGACATAACCGTAAAACCGCACAACCGACAATGCACCTGAAAGAGCGAACAGCGCGGCCAGGCTGGCGCCGACAGCTGCGACAGCCAACAACGCAAACCAGGCCGCTGAAGGCGTCAATGACGCAATTTCACTGCCCTGGCGCTCGACCAGTTCACCAAATTCGGCAGCCAGGCTGCTGATCAGATAGCCCATCGCGCCCGCAAGCACCCACACCTGATTGCTGACCAGCCCGTGCAGAAACAGGCGGCCGGCGCCGGCCGAAAACAGCGTGCCCGGATGTTCGTCTGCAGCAAGGCCTGCTGTTTCAGGCGCTGTTTCAGGCGCTTTTTCCGGCATCAAATCACTGGCCGAGGCTATCCGGTCACGCAGGGCCTGGGCCACTTCCAGGCGTATGCCGGGCAAATCGATCTCGTTTCCCTGCGAGCCGGGCGTTTGCACCATAAAACGCACCAGGCCGAACGGGCGAAAATAAAACGGCTGGCTGAAACCCACGTTCTGCACGCGCGCAAAGCGTACCCGCATGTCCTTTATCTCAAAAAGACCGCGCCGCACGCGCAGCGCGCCGTTGTCAACACGAAAACGGAAACGACGGTAATACACGATGCTGCCCAGCAGGGAGAGCAGCAGCAGGCCTGCCGCTGCCAGCAACAGGCCGCGCGTGCCAATGGTGCCCGCA
>DATGTG010000157.1:0-21465 GCA_035301965.1 Wenzhouxiangella sp.
GTGTCGTCGCTGACCTGCTGAATCTCAAGACCGGCCGGGCCCAGCTGGGTTTCTTCCAGAAACCTGACCTCCTCCTTGATGTTGTCCATGACCTCGAGCACGTTGACGCCCGGCTCGGCAATGACGTTGATGCCAATGGCCTGCCCGCCGTTTTGCGTCATGACGCCCGACGAGTCGCGCATGACCCGCTCGACGGTCGCGATGTCGCGCAGGTACACCGGACGGCCGTCGCGCCAGTCGAGCACCAGATCTTCAAGATCGGCAATTTCATACTGGCCGGCAAAGCGCAGGGTGTACTGGCGCCGCCCCACCTCCTGTGTGCCGCCCGAGACATCGGCGTTCTGGCCAAGCTGCTGGCCGATGCGGGTCAGGTCAATGCCTATGGACGCCGCAAGAAAGGGGTCGAAGGTAATGCGCACCTCGAACGGCCGGCCACCGCGCGGACTGGCCGAGGACACGCCGGGAATGCGTTCCAGGCGCTCCTGCACCACCTCTTCGAAAAAGTCCTGGTATTCGATGATGGGGCGGGTGTTGTCCTCGGTGGTGTTGATGGAAAACCACGCCACCGAATCGCCGAAGGAGTCCGAGCCCACGCGCACCGTCGGCTCGGTGACATCGGCCGGATAGCGCGGCACCTGGTTGAGGCTGTTGATGACCTCGATCAGCGCCCGGTTGAGGTCGGTGTTGACGTCGAACTCAAGATTGACCGACCCGCGCCCCTGGCTGGAGGTGGTCGTCATGCGCTTGAGGCCGGGCACGTCGCGCAGCTGATTTTCCTGGGGCTCGATGATCTCCGACTCGATTTCAGCCGGCGCGGCCGCGCGCCAGCCGGTTGAAATCGTGATCATCGGCCGCTCGATATTGGGCGTCATTTGCACCGGCAGGCGCGCCAGGCTCAAAAACCCGAAGATCATCAGCAGAATGCAGCCCACGGCAACAGCCACCGGGTTGCTCAGTCCAAGACGGGTCAAAGGCAAGGGAAGCTCTCCTCGACATGATGCTTGTCTTCTGCCACGGCCCGGCTCTGCACAGAACCGGGCCCGGCCAGGCCTGCCGACTGCCCGCAGCTGGCGCCTGTACTGGCTTGCCAACCGCTGGCAGCGCGGCAGGACACGGGAGCGATATACATGTCGCCTGGCCGGTTAGCGGGCAATCAGCTCAAGCCTGACCTGCTTTTCGACACCGTCACGCATAAATGTGACATCGATGACTTCTTCAGGCGAAAACTGCTTGAGCAGATCGGAATAAATCTGCAGGTTGTCCGTTTTGGTGTCGTTAATGGCCGTAATGACGTCACCGCTGGTCAGGCCCGCTTTCTGGGCCGGCGTGCCTTCAACCACATCGCCCACCGCCACACCGGTGCCGTTGAACGTGAAATCGGGCATGACACCCGTGCTGGCGCGACGCTCTCCGGCCTGGGCCTGCTGATCCCGACCGCTGTCCGCCTGGCGCGCACCGCCACTGAACTCCAGTTCATCCTCTCTTTGCGAAAGGTATTCAATGCCTTCACGCACAATGGCCGCGACCTTGACCATGCCGTTGAAGTCCAGCTTGTCGGCCGTGTCGGTCGGCTGGTGATAGTCGGGACTGAAACCGGAGAAGAACTGTATCCCGGGCACGCCCGCCTCAACAAAAGCCACGTGGTCACTGGCATCAATTTCCTGGGTGACAATTTGTGTTTCCACGCCGGTGACAGCGCTGGCGCCCATGAAAATGAAGGGCCACTCCTTGGCCGATGAGCTGCCGAGGATGAGCACCTTGTTGTCACCAAGCCGGCCGACGGTATCCATGTTGAGATTACCGATGACCTGGTCTGCCGGATACTGACGGGCGTTTTCTATATAGTGCCTGGCGCCCAGCGAGCCGGCCTCTTCGGCGGTGAAGGCGGCAAACACGATTGACCTGGGCTGCTGTTTGACTTCGCTGGAAAATGCGCGGGCCAGATCAAGAAGCACAGCAACGCCGCTGGCATTGTCGTCTGCACCATAGTGAATCTTGCCCTTGTTGCCTGACTTGACGTCGGGCCAGCCATACCCAAGGTGATCGTAATGCGCGCTCACCACCACGGACTGGCTCGACCAGTCGCTGTTGCTGCCGGGAATCGCCGCCAGCACGTTGCGAACAGTGACCTTGTTGCCGTTCTCGTCATCAACTTCAAAGGACTGGAAGTAGCTGCCGTCATCACCTGCAGGCTCAAGCCCCGCCTCGCGAAACTGATCGGCAATGTAGTCGGCGGCCGCATCCAGGCCGGCGGTTCCTATGCCGCGACCTTCCATGCTTTCATCGGCCAACACATTGACGTCCTCTTCCATTCTGCGCGCATCAAACACCGGTGGCACCTCGGCCAGCGCCTGGCGTGACTTGCGTTCCGGAAGCGGCTGAGTGTAATCATGCAGGTCGGCTGCCAGCGGAGAATCAAAAGGCGGCCACTGGCCTTTCTCAAAATTGGACGCCTCCGGTCCGGTAAAGCCGAGATAGGAGTACTTGCCATAGTGAGGCAGCCTGCGCGCCAGCTCAGGCACTGCGGCTGCATCATGCACACTCAGCCAGCTGACCGCCAGGTCGGTATTGCCCGTGTGGCGCAGGGCAATCACAAAGCTGTTGTCGCCGGTGCTGTGCGAGGCCTCGCCAAAACGCACGGCTTTGCGGCTGATTTCTGCGTCGTAGTTGTCCAGGCCTTCTTCGATGGCCTTCTGCCACCGGTTGCCCCAGCCCAGTATCCACACGCTGGCATCGGCAGGCAGCTCGTCCACTTCCGAATCAAGCCTGACCTGAAACTCGTCGCCTCTCCTGCCCTTCCATGTTTCAGCCAGCTGTCTGTACATGGCCTGTTCGTCCTCCGGCACGTCGGAAGGCAGGATCATCAGCGTTTTCCCGGCGCCGAACATGCTTGAGAGGGTTGGCGGCACTTCACGATAGTCCAGGCGGCGCATGACGTTGAAGTCCGGGTCCACTTCCACCCGCAGGGGCTGGAAGTCGAGCTCGAAGCTGTGGCGCTGCTTCTTGCCGCTGATGTCCATGTTACGGCGCTCGATTGTTTCAGCGCCATAAATGACCACCGGCACGGACAGGTCAAACAGGTCACCCTTCTGAATTTGGGCAAGCTCGAGCGTCAGCCCGTTTTGGCCGCCCTTTTCCGTCGCTTCGGCGTGGCTGATCACCAGTTCCGGGGCGCCAACCCGCTCAACCCACTGCTCAAAAAATGCGGCAAGGTCCTCGCCGGTCACGTCTTCAAACGACTTGCGGATTTCACTGTAGCCGGCGCGCCGGAACTTGTTTTCGCGGTAGAACTGCTGGAAGGCACGAATGAAATTGTCGTCGCCAATCCTTTCACGCAGCATATCCCACATCATCGCGTTCTTGCCGTAGCCAATGGATGACGAAGGGGCGTCGTAGCGTGAATGGAAGTCACTCAAGGGAAATTCATTTTCCGGGGTGACGTAATCCGAATAGTCCTGAAGAATATCCCGGCGATAGTCCGCACCTTCGCCACGCTGCTCGGCAATCAGGTGGTCAGCCATGTAGGCGGTCAGGCCTTCGCACCAGTTGCCGGTGTCAAAGTCGACAAACACGCCGTTGCCCCACCAGTTGTGCAGCAGCTCGTGCGGATAGGACGAATGCAGAATGAACGGGAAGCGAATGATCTGAGGCCCCAGCAGGGTAAAGGAGGGCATGCCGTAGCCCGTCTCCCAGAAGTTTTCCACCAGGGCAAACTTTGAATAGGGATAGGGTCCCACCAGGCGCCGGTACATTTCCATATAGCCGGCGGTCGCTTCCAGGTACCTGTTGGCCAGGGCCTCATCGCTGTCGCGCAAAAAAGCCATGGCACTGGCACGGCCCATTCCGTATTCATACTCGTGAAACTCGGCGGCAATAATGAATATCTCTTCGGTGGGCGTATCCACCAGCCAAGTATCCGTCCGCACCCCTGCGCCATCCTCAGCAGCGGTCCGGTTGCCCTGGCTTACGCTGCGCCACCCGGCGGGCAGCTTGACCGTCATCTCGTAGGTGACATATTCGTCATTGAAGCCCGGCAGCCAGTGCGTGGATCCGGCCAGATACACACCGCGGGGTTCAATCAGTCCGGGTGACTGGCTGAAGCCCCTGGAGTACTCCTCATTGGCCTGCTTGACGGGATGGTTAACCTTGCCCGCGTAGGACAGCCTGAGCTTTTCAGGTGCATCACCGCCATCAAAAACAATGCGGTACTTTTTAATGCGCAGCGTGTCGGTGTAATCTTCCTTGTCCATGCCCCTGTTGGGCGCACCGGTCGCCTTGCCGACCTGCTCAATTCTTGCGCCGGCATTCAGAATCTCGGGCACCAGGTCTTCATGCAGAGTGAACTCCATTTCAGACGAGCTGCGTGATCCGGGAACAGCTATCGTGTCCGTGACCTCAAGCCTTGAGGTCTCCGGGTCGATGCTGACCTCCAGATCGTGGTGATATACAACGTCCTGTGCGCCGGCCACACTAAAAAAGGCAACCAGCACCAGGCTGACGAGAAAGTTTTTCATCGAGTACACCTGTTGTATGACTGTAGTTGTGCGGGCCGCTGCCCGCCTGTATTTCATGGCAGGAAACTACCACCAAACAACGGGCGGCGAAGCCGCTATGGGACGGCTTGTGGACTGGGTGTTGTGAAACGAGATCCCGGCCGGAGCCGGGTGTCAAAAGATCGCGGGCGGCATTTCTGTGTCGCCTCGGCAGGCGGCAAAAGCGACGGCCCTGTTATGCCGAAAGCCGGCCTGCCGGATCGGCAGTCAGTCTTTTGAAAAGGGCTTGCCGCTGAAATCCAGGGTAACGAGATGACCATCCATTTCACCCATGCCGGGTGAATTGACCGGCATGCCGGGAACAGCCACTCCCTGAACAGAGACATTCTCCAGCATCTTTTCCACGGCACTGGCCGGAACATGCCCTTCGACAATTTGCCCGGTACTGTCAACCACGCCTGTATGGCAAGAGCCCAGCTCCACAGGAACGCCAAGCGCCTGCTTGACCGACGCCATGTTGCCTGTCTTGATGACCTTGACGTCAAACCCCGACTCGCGCATATGATCCGCCCAACCTGAACAGCAGCCGCAGTAAGGATCCTGGTACATTGTGATGGCGGTTTCGCTCCCGTGAGCCAGCGACAGCACAGCCGCCAGCGCTGCAGTCATCATCAGTTTGTTCATGCCCTGTTCCTCATCATGGCCAAACGCTCTTGTCGCAGATGTATTTCGTAATGCTCGCCAAGTTTAGTGCCGGGCGGCTAACATGTTTCTGACCTGAATCAAAGCCCGCAAAAAAAGCGGGCATGAAGCCGCAGCCGCATGCCCGCCATTCATTCAGATGCATCACGCCGATTTTGCCCGGCGTCAATGCAGCAGTTTACAAATCGCGCGCTACCCGAAAGCCCACGCGAGTATCCGTGTTGCTTTCATTGCTGGAAATACGGAAAGCCGAGCGCGACATGGCCGGCGTGCTGGACCAGGAGGCGCCGCGCACCACGTGCCGGCCGCAGCCCGGATTGACCCAGGCACTGCCATCGGTGGGCGCCTGCACAAAACTGTCGTGCCAGCAGTCCTCGACCCACTCCATTACGTTGCCGCCCATGTCGTACAGGCCAAACGGGTTGGCCTTGAGACTGCCAACAGGCGCCGGCCCCCAGTGGCCATCCGAATAGCGCCGAAATGCCACATTCCAGCGGGCACCGGAGGGCGAAACATCGCGGTCTCCGGTGATGTTTTCCGTGTCGTTTTCCGGAGGTGACTTGTCGCCCCACCAGTACATGGTGGTGCTGCCGGCACGCAGGGCGTATTCAAATTCGGCCTCTGAAGGCAGTCGGTAATGCCGTCCGGTCTCTTCTGACAGCCACTGGGCGTAGGCTTTTGCATCGCGCCATGAAACATGGATGACCGGCAGGTCGGCGGTGGCCTCCTCGCCGATATAGTCCCGGCGCCAGTTGACGCCCTTGCGCTCTTCCATGCGACCGCTTTCAAGATTGTAGACCTGGGTTCCACCGCTGATGTCGGCGTCGGTTCTGTATCCGGTTGCCTGGATGAAGCGCGCAAACTGGCCCACTGAAACCTCGGTGACCGACAGCGCAAATCCGCGCTCAAAAGTGACCCGGTGCTGCGGCCCCTCGTTGCTGCTTCTGTCCTTTTCCCGATCCGGCGAACCCATTTCAAAACTGCCGGTCGGAATCACGATCATTTCAGGCCCGTCTCCGGACAGGGACAGCTCGTCGGAGAATGTCTGGCCGGGCTCGAACTGACCGTACAGGCGCGCATCTTCAAGCGCACCCTGAAGGTAGTCAATGCGGCTGCTGTCATGCCCCAGCGCTATCAGCTCGTTGAGCACGGACTCGGCCTCGTCATAATTTTCGGCGTCAATGCCCGTCAGCACCTCCTGATCAAGGTCGCTGACATGGCCTGACCGGATTTCCCTGATTTGTCCCAGGGCGGCATCAACCGCCTCGGGCGCCTCGTGAACCGACTCGGCCGAGGCCAGCAGTGCTTCAGCCTGCTCGAAGTCCAGTGCTTCAGCGGTTTCCACTGCGCGGTCAATGATGGCCTGATGCGTGGCTTCCAGACCAGATGCCGCATCGGCATTGCCGGGGTCGAGCTCCAGCGCGCGAGCAAACAGCTCGGCGGCATTGTCGCCCTCGGGGCCGGTCAGGCGGCCTTCATCCAGCGCCGCCCGGGCAGCGCCAAGCGCACCTGCAACAGCCGACCGGTGAGATACCGCAGACTCCACCTCAGCCAGCACGGGCCGGCTATCGTCAATAATGGCCACCACTCTGGCCAGCCGCTGGGCCTCATCAAGACTGCCGGCATCGATCATTGCGGAAATATCGCCCGAAAGCTCATCGGCCAAATCCCCCAGCGCCGCCAGGGTATCCGGGTCATCGGGCACAAACGCTCGCGCCCGCAGCAATGTCTGCAGGCGCG
Source organism: Wenzhouxiangella sp. (assembly GCA_035301965.1). Classification (GTDB taxonomy): domain Bacteria; phylum Pseudomonadota; class Gammaproteobacteria; order Xanthomonadales; family Wenzhouxiangellaceae; genus Wenzhouxiangella. Next base: position 6,936 of record DATGTG010000157.1, read on the forward strand.
CATCCTGGGCAGGGTCGGGGAGGCTGACTTCTGGAATTTCCTCAACCGGTTCCTGGGGAATTTCCAGATCTTCAAATCCGATGCTGAATTCATCGCCGCCTGAGCCAATCACATCCCCCAGACGACGCACCCGTCGTTGTTCTTCGGCGTCGTCCTCGTCCTGGGCATTGGCGCCCGGTACGGCGAGGATCAATGCCGCACATATTGCAAGCAGCAGATGTCTCATCCGATTCTTCGCTCCTGTGTCTGAAAAATCATCAGTGGGCAGTTTTCCGCCGGCACGCCCTTTGAAACAGTTTTGGCCGGTCAGCCCGCTGAATGTGTGAAAATAGCGTATTGTGCCCTTGGCCACAAGCGCCAAACCCTTATAAAAACGGTATTCATGCCCAATTCCATGCCCACTCGGCAATTATCAGCCGATTTTGTTAAATCCGCCAAAGCCGCCGTTGCCAATGCAACGCTGCTGACTTCGCCGACAATCGAAGATGTAATTCACAAATGCAGTGAAGCACCCGCAATCGGGATAGACACCGAGTTCGTCCGCGAACGTACATTCTACCCCCGACCCGGCCTGGTGCAGATCAGTAATGGTCACCAGGTCTGGCTGCTCGATGCAGTGGCTGTTAAAAACTCGTCTTCATTGGGCGAACTGCTTGATTCCAAAGCCACCACAAAAATTCTGCACAGCGTGGGCGAGGATCTTGAAATCCTCAGGATGGTCGGCGGCCGCTGGCCACAAAAACTGTTTGATACGCAGGTTGCCGCCGCAATGCTTGGCCAGCCCCTGCAAATTCGCTATGAGCACCTGGCTGCCCTGGTGCTCGGCGTTGAGCCCGACGGCGGCCGGGCCCGCAGCAACTGGTGCAAGCGCCCATTGGCGCCCGAGCTGCTGCAGTATGCCGCCGAAGATGTCATCTGGCTTCCGGCGCTGAAAGACAGGCTGTCTGAACTGCTGGAGCAGGCCGGCCGACTGGACTGGCTGCGCGAAGACTGCAGGCGACTGGTGGAGCGCGCCCGCGCTGGCGACATCACACCGCCGATTACCCGCGTCAAGGGCGCTGGCCGCCTGCCAACGGTCGACCTGGCCTATCTTGACGCCCTGTCGCGCTGGCGCGAAAGCATGGCTCGACAGCGCGACCTGCCGCGCCGCTTTGTGCTTGGTGACGACATGCTGCTGGACTTTGCACGACAGGCGGCAGCCGGCCGGTTTGGCCAGGCTCTTGGCAAACTGACGCCAAAACAGCGTCGAAGCTACTCGGAGACGCTGCAAAAAGCCGTTGAAAGCACCGAGCCCGGCAGGTTTCAGCTGCCCGCCACATTCAGGCCGTTTTCTCCCCAAGAGCGAGAGCAGTTGCGCACGGCCCAAAAAATTGTGCGCGACGTTGCAGCCAAGCTCGAAGTGGAGCCAGCCCTGCTGGCCAGCAAAAGGGAACTTGCACGGCTCGTTCGTGGCGAATACCCCGACTGGCTGCACGGCTGGAGAAAAGACATACTTTCCGATCCCCTGCTGGCAGCTTCTGTTAATATTTCCGACCTTGCCGAAGCAAACCGGAGCCCCGGTAGCTCAGCCGGATAGAGCAGCCGCCTCCTAAGCGGCAGGCCGCAGGTTCGACTCCTGCCCGGGGCGCCATTCAGAAACAGACCGTCCCGCTGCCAGCCGCGGCAACGGGACAGCATGAACGCCTGTCAGGCAGCATCGCCCGCTGTTTTCTGATGGTGCCTTTCCAAACGCCGCTCAATCAGCGAGTAGGCGGCCGGCACCACCACCAGGGTCAGGAACGTTGAGCTGAGCATGCCCCCGATGACGGCAATGGCCAGCGGCGCATTGCCTTCGGCACCGGCACCAAAGCCAAGCGCTGGCGGCATCATGGCCAGAATGACGGTAAATGACGTCATGAGCACCGGTCGCAGGCGGATGGGGCAAGCTTCGCGCAGGGCCTCGTCAATGCCGCGCCCCTGGGCACGGTACTGGTTGGTCAAGTCCACCAGCAGGATGGAGTTTTTGGCCACCAGGCCGATGAGCAGCACCATGCCGATCATGGAGTTGATGTTCAGGGTGTGCCCGGTCAGCCACAGCAACATGATGCCGCCGATGATGGCCAGCGGCTGGGCGGTCATGACCACCAGCGGCTGAATGAACGAGTTGAACTGGCTGGCCAGCACAATATAGACCAGCACAACCGCCAGACCAAAGGCGAACAGCATGTAGCCAACGGTGTCCTGAAACTCTCTTGCCTCGGCCTTGTACTGCACTGTATAGCCCAGCGGCAGAATATCTTCGGCTGCCTGCTCAATGGCCTCGACAGCCGAGCCAAGCGGTATTTGCGGGCTGCCGTAAAAGTCGGCCGAATAGTTGAGATTGAAACGGGTGATGACAGCCGGCCCGATGGTTTCGCGGGCTTTGGCCAGTGAATCAAAGCGGATCAGCGACCCGTCACGCGCGCGCAGGTAGATTTTGCCCAGGTCTGCCGGCTGGGTGATTTGTCCGTCCGCGCTTTTAACGCGGATGTCGTAACGTTCGCCATCTCCCGGGTCGTCGTTGTAGCGGGCAATATCAACGCCGCCCACCAGCATGTTGATGGCAAATGCGATATCGGCCGATGCCAGGCCCGCTTCGGCCGTACGGACGCGGTCGACGCTGATGTCGACCTGTGGCAAATCAAGCTGCAGATCCAGGTCCAGCTGCCCCATGCCGTCGATGTTTTCCAGGCGTTTGTGCATTTGCCCCGCCAGCTCGGCTACGCGGTCAAGGTCCGGCCCGCTGATGGCAAATTGCAGGGGGTCGCCACGCCCGCCCCCAACCATGGAGGGAGGTGATGCAAACGCGATCAGTCCTGGAATGTCGGCGAGCTCGGCGCGCAGCTGGGCCAAAAAGTCCTGCTGGCTGATTCTGCGCTGGCCGCGATCGACCATGCGCACAAAGGACATGCCGCGGCTGACCTGTCCGCCCTGGCCCAGGCCGATGGCGCTGAATATGGTGTCAATCTCTTCATGCGAAGTCAGCAGCTGTTCAACCTGGTCAAGGTATTTTTCGGTGGTTTCTATGCTGGTGCCAAGTGGTGCCCGATAGGTCACCACGAAACGGCCTTCATCCTCTTCGGGCACGAATTCCTTGTCGATGCTGGCCAGGAAGAAGCCCGAGCTGAGCACCACCAGCAGTGCGATGAACAGCACCGTCCAGCGTCGATCAAGCGTCCATTCAAGCATGCGGTGATAAACGTTGTTCATGCCTTCAAAAAAGCGGTCGAGCGCATGATAGATGCGCCCCCGCTCCCCGCCCTTGCGCCGCACCCGCAAAAACCGCGAACTCATCATGGGTGTGAGCGTGAGCGAAACAACGCCCGAGGCCAGCACGCCAACGGTCACGGTTACGGCAAAGGATTCGAAAAACCGGCCGATGATGCCGCCCAGGAAAATGACCGAGGCAAAAATGGACACCAGGGTAAGCGTGGTGGCCACAATGGCAAAAAACACCTGGTTGCTGCCGCCAATGGCGGCCTCGATGGGATCGGGCGTAACCTCTTCTCGAAAGCGGTAGATGTTTTCAAGGACAACGATGGCATCGTCGACCACCACCCCGATGAGCAGCAGCAGGGCCAGCAGGGTCATGGTGTTGAAGGTGTAGCCCAGCGTATAAATGGCCGCCACCGCCGCCAGCAGCGAAACGGGTATGGCCAGCGAAATGATGATGGTGCCGCGCCAGCTGCGCAAAAAGAACAGCACCACCAGCGCGGCCAGCAGTGTGCCTTCAAGCAGATGGTCCTGCAGGGATCGAACAATTTCCTTGATCAGCTCCGAATCATCTGATGCAACGTGGAGCTCCATGCCGGGCGGCAGCTCGGGAATGATTTCCTCATCGAGGCGGCGCTTGACCTCCTCGACAATATCCACCGTGTTGGAGCCGGCAATCTTGACGATGCCCAGGCCAACTGCCGACTTGCCCATGAAGCGTGCGATGGCACGGTTGTCGGCCAGGCCATCGACCACCTCGGCGATGTCTTTCAAATAGACGGGGGCGCCTTCGGAGTAGCCAACGACCATGTCGGCCAGGTCTTCGGGCGAGTGATACTCCAGATCAAGCTTGATCTGCGATTCGGTCTGGCCCGACACCAGAAAGCCGCCGGGAAACTGTACGTGCTCGGTATCGAACGCATTGCGAATGTCGCCCGCCGTAATGCCCAGTGCCGCCATGCGGTCCAGGTTCACATTGACACGGATGGTGCGTTCGCGGGCGCCGCCCACCTGAACCTCGCCAACGCCGTCAATGGTTTCAAGCTGCTTGCGAATGACGTTGTTGGCGTACTGGTTGAGCTGCTGCAGTGTTCTGTCGCCCTGCAGGGTGACCCACATGACCGCACTTGCCCCGGCCTCGATCTTGGCCACCACCGGCGGCTCGGCATCCAGCGGCAGCTCGCGCAATGTCTGGTTGACCTTGGCCTGCACCTCGTTGAAGGCCACGTCAATGTCCTTGGCCAGCTTGAATGTCACCACAACATTGGACGTGCTTGGCGATGAGCTTGACTGGATATAGTCAATTCCCGGCACGCTGTTGACGGCGCTCTCAATAAGATTGGTCACGCTGGCATCAATGATTTCGGGGCTGGCACCCGGCAGTACGGTGGTGACCGAGATGATTGGAAACTCGATTTCCGGAAAACGATCCAGGCCAATATCCCTGAATCCGATCAGGCCAAAAAGCACCATGACCGCCGAAATCATCCAGGCCAGAACGTGCCGGCGAATGGATAGCTCTGGCAAAGTCATGCGTCTTCTCCGTTTTCCTTCACATCAATCAGGGCACCGTCGCTCAAAAATCCGGCGCCATCCACCACCACCAGCGCGCCCTCATCCAGTCCGTCGACAATTTCAATCCAGCCGTCGCCGCGCAGGCCGATCTCAACCCTGCGTTCAACCGCACGTTGGCCGTCCACTTCGTACACCACTGTTCCGGACGGCCGGCGCACCACGCTGCCCGGATTGACCACCAGCCCCTGATGCTCGTCCAGAACAACCTTGCCGGTGACCGAACCGCCGGCGCGCCAGCGCCCGGGGTTGTCAAGATCGACAATGACCTCGATGGCGCGCGAGCCGTCGCCCACGGTCGGGTCGATCTCGCTGATTTTGGCCTCGACCTCTTCATCGGGTCGCGCCGGAACGCTCAGATAGACCGTCTGGCCCACCTCAAGCGCTTCCTGAACATGTTCCGGAAGCGGCAGGAAAGCCTGCAGCGTCTGGCTGGACACCAGCTCATAGACAGGCTGACCGTCGTTGACATAATCACCCGTGCTGATCAGCCTCTTTTTGACATCACCGCTGACCGGACTGTGAATTTGAGCCTGCTCCAGATTGTATTCGGCATCGGACAGCTGGGCCTGTGCGGCATCCAGTTGGGCCTCGATGGTTTTAATGCTGGTGGTGGCATCATCCAGCTGATCCTCGGCAATGGACTGCTGTTCCGCCAGCCTGGTCAGTCTCTGCACGCGGCGCTTCTGGTTTTCCAGCTGGGCCTGCAGCTGGGCCACGCTGGCGCGCGCTGCCGACACGGCAATCTGCTGGACCTCGGAATCAATTTCCGCCAGCAGGTCGCCGGCTTCGACCCGGTCACCGACATCGACATGAATGACCCGGATGCGACCGGAGGTTTCGGCCGACACCGAGGGCGAGGTGTTGGCGCGCAGCCGCCCTATTGAAAGCTCGGTGCGTGCCACGGACCTTGAGCTCGCTTTTTCCGCTGTCACGGAGGTTGCGCGCTCGGAAGGGCCGGATTGCCCGCTTTCGCCACAGGCAGCCAGCACCAGGGTTGCAGCCACCAGGGGCAGAACAATTCTTTTCATTGTTGAACTCCGTTCACTGCCCCGGGAGCGAGGCCTTTGTAGACAAGATTTATAAAACCGGCCGCCAGCTCATCGCTGCCGGTTTCGGCCAGCAGGTCGGGACGTGTTGAAATATCCCGTGCATGCTGAAAGAAAAATGCATTGGCGCTGAACATCATCATGGCCATAAGCCGACAGTTGGTGTCTGAACGAATATCGCCGCTGTCTCTGGCGCGGCGCAAATAGGCCGTCAGCTGCTCCAGATTGCGCGACAGCAAATCAAGAATCAAGGCACGCTTGTGGTCAAGTGCGGGGTACTGGAGTTCGCGCAACACAAGCTGCGTTACCTGTGAATGACCATGCATGTGGCGCAAATGTTCACGCTGAAATCCGCGCAGCACTTCTTCAACGCAGCTGCCCGCTTCATTAAACATGCTGTGCAAACGCTCGCCAAAGCTTTCCACCGCCGATGCGATAACCGCCACGTACAGCGATTCCTTGCTGTCAAAATGATGGAAAACCGTTGACTTGCTCATGCCGGCCTTGCGAGCTATGGACGCTATGGACGAGGCCGCATAGCCGCGCTCCGAAAAAACCTTCGCGGCCGCTTCAAGCAGACGCACCTTCCCCGAAGACAGTTCGTTATTTTCAGAATCAGCGGTCAACACAGGGCTCCGGTCAGGCCAAACCAACCGATCGGTCGGTTGGTGTTATTCTACCATCATGATCGTTACAATCAACAGGTTTATTCGCCACTAAAACTACATAAGGATTTGCACAACATGGCCATGCTCAAAGGCAAAAAAGCCCTGATTGTCGGGGTTGCCAGCCCGCGCTCCATTGCCTGGGGAATTGCTGAAGCAATGCACCGCGAAGGTGCCGAACTGGCTTTTACCTATCAAACTGACAAGCTCAAGTCGCGCGTCGACAAAATTGCCGACCAGACCGGCTCGTCGCTGGTCATGCCGCTGGACGTGGCCAGTGACGAGCAGATTGCCGATGTGTTCAGCACCATCGAAAAGGAATGGGGCGCTCTGGACATCATTGTGCATGCAGTGGGCTTTGCCCCGCGCGAGCAGCTGGTGGGTGAATTCGTTGATGCCGTGGATCGCGAAGGTTTCAGCATTGCCCACGACATTTCATCCTACAGCTTTGCGGCGCTGGCCAAGGCCGGCAGACCGCTGATGAAAGGCCGCAACGCAGCCCTGCTGACCATGACCTATCTGGGCGCCGTGCGCGCCATGCAAAGCTACAACGTCATGGGGCTGGCCAAGGCGTCGCTGGAGGCTTCAGTCCGCTACCTTGCCCACGGTCTGGGCCCCGACGGCATCCGCGTCAACGGCATTTCCGCCGGCCCGATCAGGACCCTGGCAGCCTCCGGCGTTTCAAAGCTGCGCAGCATGCTGGAACACGTGGAGGAAGCCTCGCCCATTCGCCGCAACGTCACTATTGAGGACGTGGGCAATGCTGCGGCTTTTCTGTGCTCGGACCTGGCCGCCGGGATAACCGGTGAAATCACTTATGTGGACGGCGGCTACAACATTGTCGGCATGGCCGGGCTGGACTGATTCAGGCTGGCACAGCCCATACAAAAAGCCGGGGTTGAAGCCCCGGCTTTTTTGTGTCTTGTATTTTCCAAAAAACTTACAGACGGGATTCGTCCACGCTGATCTTTGTGCTGTCACGCAGCTGGGCCAGCAGGCCTTCAACCGCTTCCTGTGAGCGCATCATCTGCAGCTGGCGGCGCACCATGTCGCGCGTGGTTTCGTCCGCTTCGGACGGATTCCCGGAAGTGACCCCTTCAAGACGCACCACTGCAAAGCCGTTATTGCGTGGCAAAACATGCAGGGTGGGCTCTGCGCCAGGCGCCGGGAGCTGAAAGGCTTCGCGCAGAAACTCCATGCCGTGCTGAAAATCGTTGCGGCTCAGTTCGGCAATTTGTGTGACTTCCAGATCATCAGCTTCCGCAACAGACTCCAGCGTGTTGTCATCATCGCCGAGCCGGTCCAGAAGCGCCTGCGCCCGCTCACGGGCAAGTTCGGTGCTTTTCTGCCGAATCAGGTGTTCACGGATTTCGTCGGACACGTCAGCCAGCGGACGCGGCTCGGAGGGCTCATGGCCGGCCAGGTGAATGGCGACCATGCGATCCCCGTCCAGCTCAACCGGGTCTGCAACCGCCTCATCAAGCAGCACCAGATCGGAGAAAGCTGCCTCAACAATATCCTCGCTGGCGGCGATCCCTTCCTCGGCGCCGGCACGCGTGAACCAGCCGGTTTCCTGAATCTCCAGGTCAAGCTCTTCTGCCAGCGGCTCAAGGCTGGAGTCATCGGCATAAACCAGGTCAACCATGCGCTGGGAAAGCTCCAGGTACAGGTCTTCGCGCTCGCGCTCGACGTACTCTTCCAGAATTTCGGCGCGCGCCTCTTCAAAACTTTGCCCCTGCGGGGGACGAATTTCGTCAACGCGAATCAGGTGCCAGCCAAAGCGCGTTTCAACCGGCTCGGAAATATCGCCCGCATCGGCAAGCGCGTACAGCGCATTCTCAAAAGGCTCGACCATGTCATCGGGCTCTATCCAGCCCAACGAGCCGCCCTGACCGGCGGACGCAGGATCATCGGAATATTCGGCTGCCAGGGCCTCAAACGATTCGCCGTTTTCAATGCGCTCAAGCAGCTGCACGGCCAGCGTTTCGGCTTCGGACTCGCCACCTGCCTGTTCCGGGGTAATCAGAATATGGGACGCCAGCCGGCTCTCAGGCGTCATGAAACGGTGACGGGCAGACTCATAATGCTGCCGCAGCTCATCCTCGCTCAGCGAAACATCGTCCTCGTCAAGCAGATCAGCGCCCTCAAGCACCACGTAGCTGAGCTTTACGCGTTCCTCGGAAGTGAAACGGTCAAGGTTGTCGTCGTAGAAAGACTGAATTTCATCATCCGCAATGTCAACCTGGTCGCCGAAGTCGTCGGCACTGATATCTATCATGCTGACCTGCCGCGTCTGATTGCGCAGGCTGATCAATCTGTCGACTTCCGGCTCGGTGACCACTGCAGACCCTGCCAGCGCCATGGGCACCAGGCGGGTTTGAACATCATCACGCAGGCGGCGCTCAAAACTGCCCACCGTTTCCCCTGCCCCGGTCAGAGCCTGGCGGTAGGCGTCGGGATTGAATTGGCCTTCAATCTGAAACGCGGGTGTTGAACGAATCAGCTGGGCAATGACCTGGTTGCTGACGGCCAGCCCGGCTTTTTTTGCGTACTGGCGCAGCAGAATCTCGTCGATCATGCTTTCCAGATACTCCCGGCGCGCCTCGGGCCGCCCGGCTTCAACATCGTTGTAGCTATCACCCATCTGCTGGCGCAGACGTGCCCTGTGCTGGGCAAAACCCGACTGGAAGTCCAGGGACAGGATTTCATCGTCACCCACTGAGGCAACGGCGTCCTGCGGCATGGAGCTGGTGTAGCTGTCTATACCCCAGAACATGAAAGGTACGGCCAGCAGGCCGAACACGAAAATGGCAATGATTCCGGTCAGACGGTCGCGAATGGCCTGCAGCATGATCCCTGGTTGACTCCGGCGTTGACGAGTAAATTACAGTTTTCTTATACAGAAACAAGTCAGGGCGCCCATTGGGCGCCCTGACAACAAGTGGCGGAGTGGACGGGACTCGAACCCGCGACCCCCGGCGTGACAGGCCGGTATTCTAACCAACTGAACTACCACTCCAAATCCTGGTGGGTGCTGGAGGGCTCGAACCTCCGACCCTCGCCTTGTAAGGGCGATGCTCTCCCAGCTGAGCTAAGCACCCCTGGGCACAAGCCGGTTAGTTTACCGCATCTTTAAAAGCTTTTCCAGCCTTGAATGCAGGAGTTTTTGAAGCCTTGATCTTGATGGTCTCGCCGGTGGCCGGATTGCGGCCGGTGCGGGCGGCGCGCTCGCGCACCAAAAAGGTGCCAAAGCCAATCAGGGACACAGTGTCTCCCTCAGCCAGCGCATTGGTGATCACATCAAGCGTGGCGTTCAGTGCACGCTGGGAGTCAGCCTTGGTCAGACCGGATTCCCTGGCAATGCTGTCTACAAGTTCGGATTTGTTCATGATTCCGTCGCTCCAGAAAAAATATTATTGGTGTTGCAGCTGCCGGTCCCCAAGTTGTTGCCCGTAACGGCTTTTGCAAAGCCGTTCTCAGAAGAGCAACAACCGGCCAACTGATGACCGACGATGGTATATCAGGCCGCGCCTGGCATCAATAGGATAAACCGATAAAATCGCCGCAAAAGGGTTTCACGGGGCTGTTTTGGGTCAATGTGCCCTCACACCCGGCCGGGAATCGCGTTTTGCGGCGGCTGCCTCGTCCGTGCCGTCCTTGGGGGCCACCGGCTTGCCGGCCAGCGCAAAGTCCAGCACTTCATCAATCCATTTAACCGGCCTGATCTCCAGACCGCCCTTTATCTTATCAGGAATCTCTTCCAAATCCTTCTCATTTTCTTCAGGGATGAGAACATGGCCAATACCGCCGCGGCGCGCAGCCAGCAGCTTCTCTTTAAGCCCGCCAATGGGCAGCACCTTGCCGCGCAGCGTAATCTCGCCCGTCATGGCCGCATCGGCACGCACCGGCACGCCTGTCAACACCGAAACCAGTGCCGTCACCATGGCAATGCCGGCGCTTGGCCCGTCCTTGGGCGTGGCACCTTCGGGCACATGGATATGCAGGTCGCGTTTTTGATGAAAATCCTCGTCTATGCCCAGGGCGGCGGCACGTGAACGCACCACCGACAGCGCCGCCTGCACCGACTCCTTCATGACATCACCCAGCTTGCCGGTGTGGATCAGCTTGCCCTTGCCGGGCACGGCCGTGGCTTCAACCTGCAGCAGCTCACCGCCAACTTCGGTCCACGCCAGTCCGGTCACCTGACCGATTTCATTGCTTTCTTCGGCGCGCCCGTATCGGAAGCGGCGCACGCCGAGATACCTGCCCAGGTTCTGAACAGTGACATGGCGCTTCTTCAGCTTGCTGTCCAGGCTCAGCTCCTTGACCACCTTGCGGCACACCTTGGCGATCTCGCGCTCGAGATTGCGCACGCCCGCCTCGCGGGTGTAGTAACGGATCATGTCCGTAATGGCGCCCTCACTGACGCGCAGCTCGTCCTTCTTCAGGCCGTGCTGCTCAATCTGCTTGGGCAGCAGGTAGCGGGTGGCAATATTCAGTTTTTCGTCTTCGGTATAGCCCGGAATACGAATGACTTCCATACGGTCGAGCAGCGGTGCCGGAATGTTGAGCGAGTTGGCCGTGGCCACAAACATCACTTCCGACAGGTCAAAATCGACTTCCAGATAGTGGTCGGCAAACGTGTCGTTCTGCTCCGGATCAAGCACTTCGAGCAGGGCCGATGACGGATCACCGCGAAAGTCCATGGACATCTTGTCCAGCTCATCGAGCATGAACAGCGGATTGCGGGTGCCGGCCCGGCTCAGATTTTGCAGAATGCGGCCCGGCATGGAGCCGATATAGGTGCGCCTGTGGCCCCTGATCTCGGCTTCGTCGCGCACACCGCCCAGGCTCATGCGAATGAACTTGCGGCCCGTGGCACGCGCAATGGAGCGGCCCAGCGAGGTTTTACCCACGCCCGGCGGACCCACCAGGCACAAAATCGGCCCCTTGAGCTTCTTGACGCGCTTCTGCACGGCCAGGTATTCAAGAATGCGTTCCTTGACGCGCTCAAGGCCGTAGTGGTCCTCCTCAAGAATTTCAGAAGCCCCATGAATGTCGTGGCGCACTCTGCTGCGCTTTTTCCACGGCAGCATCAGCATCCAGTCAAGGTAATTCCTCACCACGGTGGCCTCGGCCGACATGGGAGACATCATCTTGAGCTTGTTGAATTCGGACCGGGCCTTGTCGAGCGCCTCGGCCGGCATGCCGGAGTTCTCGATTTTCGCTTCAAGGTCGCCCAGGTCATGGCCCGATTCGTCCAGATCACCCAGCTCCTTCTGAATGGCCTTCATCTGCTCATTCAGATAATACTCGCGCTGACTTTTTTCCATCTGGTTCTTGACGCGGCCGCGAATGCGCTTTTCAAGCTTGAGAACGTCGATTTCGCCTTCAACCAGCCCCATGAGGAACTCCATGCGCTCGGCCACGGAAACGAGCTCCAGCGCGCGCTGGCGATCTTCAATGCGAACGCTCATGTGCGCTGCAATGGTGTCGGCAAGCCGGCCGGGCTCTTCAATTCCCGACAGGGTGGACATCAGCTCGGGCGGCACCTTGCGGCTGAGTTTCACATACTGCTCGAAGACGTCGATGAGGCTGCGCGCCGTCACGTCAATGGAGCGCGCTTCATCGGCCTCGTCCGCCTCCAGAACCGTGTGGCGGGCGGCCAGGTAGCCGTCGTCGTTGCCCACCTCGTCCAGGCGCACCCGCTGACCGCCCTCGACCAGCACCTTGGTGGTGCCATCGGGCAGGCGCAGCATTTGCAGCACCGTGGCCATGGTTCCATAGCCAAACAGGTTGTCTGGATCCGCTTCCTCTATTTCAGGGTCTTTCTGCGTAACCAGAATGATCTGCTTGTCGATATTCATGCACTCTTCGAGCGCGCGCACGGAATGGTCACGTCCGACAAACAGCGGAATGACCATGTGCGGGTAAACAACCACATCGCGCAAGCTCAAAACAGGCGTCTTGCGGCCGGCTGATACGGATTTGCCAACTTCTTTCTGTGCCATCAAATTACTCTTGGGACCTGCAGCGGACGCTAAACCCGGCAGGACTTGTTGGATTGGAAAGGGATATTGGTTCGACGCAGGCCCGATTCAACCTGCGGGCTCAATTTGCATGAATGCACGGCGCGCCGCCCGGGATGCCGCACGCGCCCGCCAGATACAGGACGAAATGACTGATCAGGATTCAGCGCCGGCCCGACGGGGCTGGTTTTCATAGATCAGATAGGGGTCCGACTCGCCCTTGATCACCGCCTCGTCAATAACCACCTTGCTGACATTGTCCATGGAAGGCAGGTCATACATGACATCCAGCAGCACGCCTTCCATGATGGTGCGCAGGCCGCGGGCCCCGGTTTTTCTCTCCATGGCCTTGCGGGCAATGGCCAGCAGGGCATCCTCGCGCACTTCCAGCTCGCAGTCATCCATCTCGAACAGGCGCTGGAACTGCTTGACAACGGCGTTTTTCGGCTCGGTCAAAATGCGCACCAGCGCATTTTCGTCAAGCTCGGACAGCGTGGCCACCACCGGCAGACGGCCAATGAATTCCGGAATCATCCCGTACTGGACAAAATCCTCGGGCTCCACATCGGCCAGGGTGGCGGAAAGATCACTGATTTCAGGGCTGCGCACCTCGGCACCAAAGCCGATGCCCGAGGCGCCCGAGCGCTCCTGAATGACCTTTTCAAGACCGGCGAAGGCGCCGCCCACTATGAACAGAATATTGCGCGTGTCCACCTGCAGAAACTCCTGCTGGGGATGCTTGCGCCCGCCCTGCGGCGGAACCGAGGCCAGAGTTCCCTCAATCAGCTTGAGCAGCGCCTGCTGAACGCCCTCGCCCGACACATCGCGGGTTATCGAGGGGTTTTCGGCCTTGCGCGAGATTTTGTCGATTTCGTCGATGTAGACGATGCCGTGTTCGGCCTTTTCAACATCGTAGTCACAGCTTTGCAGCAGCTTCTGGATGATGTTTTCAACGTCTTCACCCACATAGCCGGCCTCGGTCAGCGTGGTGGCATCGGCAATGGTAAAGGGCACCTCAAGCATGCGCGCCAGGGTTTCGGCCAGCAGCGTCTTGCCCGACCCGGTGGGCCCGACCAGAAGCACGTTGGACTTGGTCAGCTCAACCTCGTCATCCTGCCGCGCGGACGCCAGGCGCTTGTAGTGGTTGTAGACCGCCACTGACAGCACCTTCTTGGCTGATTCCTGCCCAATGACATAGCCGTTGAGAAACTCGTGGATCTCGTGGGGCGTTGGCAGGCTTTCGGACTCGGTCTCGACAGCCGCTTCCAGCTCCTCGCGGATGATGTCGTTGCACAGGTCAACACATTCATCGCAGATATACACGCTGGGGCCGGCAATCAGCTTGCGCACCTCGTGCTGGCTCTTGCCGCAAAAGGAGCAGTAAAGAATCTTGCCCTTGTCGGTGGACTCGCTCATTCAAAAACCATCCCGGTTCGACCGCTTGGTGTTCAGTTTAACCGATATTTTGTCCGGCGCACTATGCATCCCGCTGACTGAGCGCCTTGTCAATCAACCCGTACTTGCGCGCTTCATCGGCAGACATGAACTTGTCGCGATCGGTGTCGCGTTCAATAACCTTCAGTGGCTGGCCGGTGTGCTTGACCAGAATCCGGTTGAGCGTGTCCTTGATGTTGAGGATTTCACGGGCGTGAATATCAATGTCGGACGCCTGACCCTGAAAGCCGCCCAGCGGCTGGTGAATCATGACGCGCGAATGCGGCAAGGCATGTCTTTTGCCCTCGGCGCCGGCCGCCAGAAGCAGTGCGCCCATGCTGGCTGCCTGGCCCACGCACATGGTGGCAACATCGGGCCGCACATACTGCATGGTGTCGTAAATGGCCATGCCGGCCGTGACCGAGCCACCCGGTGAGTTGATATAGATGTTGATGTCCTTTTCGGGATTTTCAGACTCAAGATACAGCAGCTGAGCCACAATCAGGTTGGCAGCGTAATCCTCAATCGGGCCGACAATGAATATGACGCG
>DATGTG010000158.1:0-5792 GCA_035301965.1 Wenzhouxiangella sp.
GGCTTGTGTTGAGCGAGAATGCCGATGTGAGGGAGCCGGCCTGGTCGCCATTGATCAAATAACTGTTGACAGTTTTCCCCATAACCAACAATGCTCGTAATTTTTCCCCCAGGAGGTAGCATGAAAACTTCATTGCGATTGACCGCCCTTGTATTGCTGGCCCTGATTGTGGCCGCCTGTGCAAGAGAGACCATCGAGGAGCCGGAAGCGCCGCAACCGCCGCCGGAAGTTCAGGATCGCACCACCGAGCCGGAAGTGGACCGGCTGGACCCGCGTGACTACACCGATGCACGCAACCTTGACAATTCAGACAGCCTGCTGAGCGAGCGGCTGATTTATTTCGAGTTTGACCGCTCCAACGTCCGCGCCCAGTTCCGCCCCGTTATCGAGGCACACGCCGCCTACCTGCGCGCCAATTCATCGGCCCGCATTGTGCTTGAAGGCCATGCCGACGAGCGCGGTTCGCGCGAGTACAACCTTGGCCTGGGCGAGCGTCGCGGAAACTCGGTGCAGGATCTGCTCAGGGCAAACGGTGCGCCGGCCCGCCAAATCGAGGTGGTCAGCTACGGCGAAGAGCGTCCGGTCTGTCGCGAAAGCACCGAAAGCTGCTGGGAGCGCAACCGCCGCGTGGAAATCATCTACACCGCCAGGTAATGGATTTGTTTTCCCGCCTTGCAGTCACTGCAATGTTTGTCGCGGCCGGCTTTTTGCCGGCCGCTGTTGCCACGCCTGTGTTTGCCCAGGATGACGACTCCGGCGAAATGATCTACCGTCTTCAAGCGCTTCTTGAAGAAGTCCGCGATCTGCGCGGGCAGGTGGAATCACAGGGCCGCGAGCTGGAAAACCTGCGCCGCAAGCAGCGCGACCAGTACCTTGACATCGACCGGCGCCTGCAGTCGCTGGAAAACGGCGGCGAGCGTGAGTCGGCCGAAGCGGCCCCGCGAACCGAAGACAGCACGGCCGGCCGGGCGCAGCCTGATCGGGCCCCGCTGGTGCCGGTCAGCGATGCGGGCAGCCGCGCTGCCGATTCTGTTGATGACGGCCCCGAGGTGCGCGCGCCGCTGGACGAAAAAGCCGAGGTGACGCCGCTGGCCGCTCCGGTGGCGGAGTCAACGCGCAGCCTGGACACCGTCGGCGAACAGGAAAAGAACGATTACGACCGGGCATTTCAGGCCCTGCGCGAGACGCGCTATCCTGAAGCGGCCGAAGCGTTTTCCGGCTTTTTGCAGGAATACCCCGATTCGCCGTATGCATCGAACGCGCTTTACTGGCTGGCTGAAACCTACTACGTGACGCGTGACTTCGAGACCGCCATGGAGTATTTCAACGAGCTGCTCGACAAATACCCCGACAGCGGCAAGCAGGGCGACGCGCTGCTCAAGATTGGCTTCAGCAATTACGAGTTGACCAACTGGAGCGCGGCCCGCGCGGCCCTGGAACAGGTGCGCAGCCAGCATCCGGGCACCACCTTGGCGCGCCTGGCCGAGTCGCGCCTGCGCGACATGCGCCTGGCCGGGCACTACTGATATCGGCGGCGCTGCCGCCGGTTGCGGTTGGCTGCCGTGCTGAACACGGTTGTTTTTCCGGTGGCCGGTCTGGGCACGCGCATGCTGCCGGCCACCCGGGCGGTGCCCAAGGAACTTCTGCCGGTGGTCGACCGGCCACTGATTCATTATGCGGTGGATGAAGCCCTGGCCGCCGGCGCCCGCCGGCTGGTGTTTGTGGCGGGGCGCAATGAATCCGCGCTCAAGTCATATTTTTCCGGCGTCTCTTTGCCTGACCAGGCCCGATGCATTTATGTTCGCCAACCCCGGGCCCTGGGGCTGGGGCACGCAGTCTTGTGCGCCCGCGAGGTCGTTGAAGACGACAGCTTTGGCCTGATACTGCCCGATGACCTGATTATTGCCCCGGCTGAGCCGGCACTGCTGCAAATGGCCCGCTATCATGACCGCAGCGGTGCTTCGGTGATTGGCGTTGAAGCGGTGCCCCGCGAAGACACCGCCCGCTACGGCATCGCCGAAATCGACTGGCTGGAGGACTCCCGCGCAGGTCGCATCAGCTCGCTGGTTGAAAAGCCCGACCCCGAGGAGGCGCCATCCAACCTTGCGGTGGTCGGCCGCTATATTCTTCATCGTTGCGTTTTCGATATTCTCGAACACACGCCGCCGGGCCAAAACAACGAAATCCAGCTGACCGACGCCCTGGCGGAAATGCTGTCGGAACGGGCTGTTCACGCCTGGAGGTTTTCCGGGCAGCGCCATGACTGTGGCGGCTTTGCGGGCTTTTTGCGGGCCACGGTCGAAATTGGCTGCCGCCATCCCGATATAGGGGATGAGTTCGCCGCCTGGCTGCGCCGGCGCGTGACCGGCCGGAACAGCTGAGCGCTGCCCCGCCCGGTTTCTCGCCAGGCCCGCGGCTGCGCGCCGGCATGGTTTGCCGGTGCAGGCTGTTTGCGCCAGGCGTGTTCAGATGATGAAAGAGGTAATCAAAAGCATGCAGCTTGCAGATTTGTTGCCCGGTGTCCGCAAGGCCGTTGCGGAGGCCGGGGCGGCCATCATGGACGTTTATGAGCATCCGTCCACCATGGAAGTGGAAACGAAAACGGATGACAGCCCGGTGACCCGGGCCGATCTTGAATCCAACCGCATTCTTGAAAGCCACCTGCGCGCTCTGGCGCCCGACATCCCCATTCTGTCCGAGGAGTCGGAACAGGCCGCCTGGGCGACGCGCAAGGACTGGAACGAGCTGTGGGTGCTGGATCCGCTGGACGGCACCCGCCAGTTTATTGACCGCAACGGGGAATTTACCGTGAACGTGGCGCTGGTGCGCGATCACCGGCCGGTGCTGGGCGTGGTTTATGCGCCCGCGCTGGACCGCTGGTACTACGCCACGGCCGACGGCAAAGCCTGGCGCCGGGACAACAACCGCGAGCCGGTGATGATTGAGGCCGGCCACAAGAAGTTTGACCAGCCGTGGCAGGTGGTGGGCAGCCGCTCGCACAGAAACAGCGCCGTGGAAGATTTTGTCGCCCGCCTGGGGGCCGCCGAGTTCGTGGCCATGGGCAGTTCGCTCAAGCTGTGCCTGGTGGCCGACGGCTCGGCCGATATCTACCCGCGCCTGGGGCCGACTTCGGAGTGGGACACCTGCGCGGCCCAGGCGGTGGTTGAAGCGGCCGGCGGGCAGGTGGTCAATGCGCTGACCGGCCGGGCGCTGACCTACAACACCGAAGCCGATCTTCTCAACCCCTGGTTTATTGCCTGTCGCGAACCTCGGGAAGAGTGGCTTGAGATGGTGTCAGGCTAAGCAACTGCCGGCTACAGCCCGAAGATGCCCACAATGCCGATGATGATCAGGTAGATGGCGACAATCAGGCTGAGCAGGCGCGGGGCAATCAGGATGGCGATGCCGGCGATGAGCGAAATCAGCGGTGCGGCGGCAAGATTGATGGTCATGGCGGTCTCCTTGAGCTGTCAGGGTCCGGATTCAGCTTAACAGATCATTTCCGGCCGGCTTTCCGGCTTTATAAGGCCAGCCGGCGCCGCACGTGCTGCGCCAGCTGCATGACGTGCTCATCGTGGTCGCCCAGCCGGTGCAGGGCTTCTTCCAGGCGCAGCAGGTAGTCGCTGTTGGTGCCGCTGGGGCCGCGGGCGCCGGCAATGTGGCGCGCCATTTCCTCGACGGGCGCGGGCCCGAGAAACGCCGGATTGTTGCGTCCGGCCAGATACAGCAGCCCCGACACGGTTTGTTGTCGCTCAAGCAGCCTGATGGACACCCGGTGGCGCTCGTAGCCGTTCTTTTCGCGATGATCCAGATGGGCCAGGGTGTCGGCCGACACCTGCCAGGCCATGCCGCGACAGCGCTGGCCGGCCTGCGGCACCAGGGTGACCACCCGCCCCGGCGCCTGCGGCGTGCCGCGATGGTCGTGCGAGCCCTGCCAGAAACGCCGCGCCCAGCCGGCAATTTCGGCCGGCTCGCGCTGCAGCCAGGGAAAGTCGACCTTGTAGATCAGCGAGCCGTAGCCGAACACCCACAGGTTGCTGTCGTCAGGCGCCGGCCGGTTCATTCCTCTTCGTCCCAGCCATAGTCAAAGGTAATTTCCTCATCGGGCTCTATGTCGCGCACCGCGTAGAGCTCGTCATCCCACCATTCGGCGTTCGGCTGCGGGGAATGGTTCAGGAAGCGCATTTCGTTGCGGCCGTCTATCCCTTCCCAGCGCTGCGTGTCGTCATTCCATATCCACAGCACGTGCATGCCGTTGCGCTGTGTGTGCGGGCCTTCGTAGGTGCCGATGTATTCATCGGCCGCAATGGTGCGGCGGGCGAACAGGCCGCGGCCGTGAATGTCGGACGCGGCTACATAGGCTCTGGGGTTGTTGTTGTAGCGCCTGGTGGTCATGAGCCGTCTTCAGGATGGCCGAGCGGTTTTTCCACTGCCGGTGCCAGGCGGCCGGTGCGGGCGTCAACGTGTATTTTGCGGCTGATGCTGAAGTTGGCAAAGCCGCGCGCCTTGAGGTCTTTCATGATGCTGTGGGCTGATTCGGGTCGCAGCGGATAGATGTGGTGCATATGCCCGTCTTCCACAACCGTCCAGGCCACCAGGCCGATGTCGCGGTGGTTGTGCACGGTGACCCCCTCGGCTTCGTTGCTGCTGCCTGCGGCGTCAATCAGGCTCTGATAGCTGTCGTCCATGACCAGGCTGTCTGCGCAGCGCACCTGCCAGCGAATGCCGTGGGCGTCCAGCAGGGCGGCCAGCGTTCTGAAGGCCCGCAGCCACAGCGCATAGTCATCGGTGCTGCCGCCGTGCTGGTCAACGCTGACAAAGTTAATTTCAACGCAGGCCTGTTCGGGCAGCCAGTCCGCCTTCAGCCCGACAGGCAAATCAAACCGGTGTCTTTCGTCACCGCCGGTCAGCACGTCGTTGACCACCGGCCAGAAGCCGCCCAGCCCGGCGCTGTCGAGCTGCACGTGCTGCAGGGCGATGAGATCGGCGAGCGTGAGAAGGTGGCCGTGAACGGATTTCAGGCCCGCCTGGTCGCTGAGCAGGGCGCGCGCCGGCGGGTTGAGGCTGGCGCGCTCGAACAGCTTGCTTTCAAGCACGTGCTTGAGAATATCGGCTTGGTCGGCCGGGCAGACAAGACTGATGGGCAGGGCCACCAGCTGGCCGCTGACGGCCGCATCGGGCGGCTGCAGCGCCTTGTCGGGCATGCGCCCGGAATGCGCGCCCAGCGACAGCAGGCCGGGCGCAAAGCCGCGTTCGCGCAGCGTGGATGAAGCCAGGTCCTCCAGCGTCCTCCACACCGGGAAGCCCGGGCGCATGAGCTCGAACGGTTCGAAAATGGCGCCGGCGCAGACCAGCAGGGTCTGGTCCACCTCGGGCACGTGGCGGTGCAGGTCTTCGGCCAGGTGCGCGGCCAGCTGTTCGGCCTGCGCGCGCTCAAGCGTGCGCCTGATATTCTGCCCGGATTCGATTTCAAGCCCGGCCAGAAGGCGGATATGATGAAGCTGTTCGGTCATGTTGTCGATTGTCCGGTGTGATTTTAATGTCAAAAGCCAGCGCATCCGATCTGCAGTGGCGCGTCCTGAAATTCAATGAACTGCCTGCCCGGCTGCTGTACCGCATCATGGCGGCCCGCCAGGCGGTTTTTGTGGTTGAGCAGCAGTGCGTGTACCAGGACCTTGACGGGCTGGATGAGTGCGCAGTTCATGTCTGTGCGCTGGCGGCCGGCAAATTATATGCCTATGCGCGCATCCTGCCGCCCCAAAAGCGCTTTGAAGAGCCTTCCATCGGCCGCG
>DATGTG010000159.1:0-4411 GCA_035301965.1 Wenzhouxiangella sp.
CCGCTCGTTTGTGCGCGGCGAGCGCGTGGTGGCCGACTGGCAGCCCAAGCCTCATCACGAAGCCTTTCCAGGCGTGCTCAACGGCGGCATCATCGGCTCGCTGCTCGACTGCCACATGAACTGGACGGCCGCCTGGCACCTCATGCAGTCACAAAGCCTTGAAAAGCCGCCCTGCACGGTCACCATGGAATACAGCGTACAGCTGCGCCGCCCCACGCCCAGCGACGGGCCGCTTCATCTTGAAGCCTGGGTCACCGACACCGACGAGCGCGGCATTGTCAGCGTAGCCGCCGAGCTGATTGCCGGCGACAAGACCTGCGACCATGCCAGCGGCCGCTTTGTGGCCGTCAAGCCCGGCCACCCGGCCTACGGGCGCTGGTAAGCGCCTGCCCACAAAAAACGCAGCAGGGACTACGCCAGCTCGCGCCAGCGAAAACAATCCACCACATGGTCATTGACCAGGCCGGTGGCCTGCATGTGCGAATACACCACCACCGGCCCGACAAAGGCAAAGCCGCGCTGTTTCAGATCGCGGCTGATGGTTTTTGACAATGCGGTGCTGGCCGGAATATCGGCGTGGCGCCGGTGGCGGTTGACCTGCGGCCGTCCGTCGACAAACCCCCAGATATAGCCGGAAAAGCCGCCCGGCCTTTCCTGAATTTTGACAAAGGCGCGCGCGTTGCCCACCGCCGCCTCGATCTTGCGGCGGTTGCGCACAATGCCGGCATCGTTCATCAGCCTGTCGACATCGGCCGGCCCAAAGCGCGCCACGCGCTCGGGGTCAAAGCCCGCAAAGGCGCGCCGGAAAGCCTCGCGCTTGCGCAAAATTGTGATCCATGAAAGCCCGGCCTGAAAGCTTTCCAGCAGCAAAAACTCGAACAGGACCCGGTCGTCATGCACCGGCACGCCCCATTCCTCGTCGTGATAGCGCCGGTACAGCGCATCGTCCCCGCACCACTCGCAGCGTGTTTTGTCCACCATGTTCAATCCGGCCTTGTATGCGTCAGTATGCGTCAGCACCAACACCATGCCATAATCGTTGCCAGGCAATTCAAGGAGACTGCCGCGCCATGGTCCGACACTCACCGCTCAAGCCTGCACTGTTCAAGGCTGCGCTGGTCATCTTCATGGCCGCGCTGCTGAGCGCCTGCCCGCAATCCGGTGAGCAGGCCGCCGACAATGCAGCATCTGCCGGCAGCGACAGCAGCAGCGAAACGATTCAAGGAGACATCATGTCCGACAATCCGCAAGTCAGCCTGGACGAGGCGGTTGAGCTGGCCCGCCAGGATCTGGCGGAACGCGCCGCCGTGAACGACAGTGAAATCACGACCGTCGAGGCCCGGCAGGTCACCTGGGCCAACGGCGCTGTCGGCTGCCCCGAGGAAGGCATGATGTACACCCAGGCGCTGGTCGACGGCTACTTCATTCTGCTGCGTGCGGCTGACCAGGACTGGCCCTACCACGCCGGCAGAACCGGCCAGCCGTTTCACTGCCCCATCGAGCGCAGCCGCGGCTCAAAACGCTACGAACGGGGCGCGATCAAATAAGGCCAAGGCCCGTCAGCCATCGGGGTGCGCCAGCCCCAGGTGGCCGCGCAGGGTGCTGTGGGCGTAGTCCGTCCGGAACAGGCCGCGCCTTTGCAGCTCCGGCACAACATGATCAACAAACGCCTCAATGCTGTGCGGCAGCATGGGCGGCATTAAATTGAAGCCGTCGGCGCCTTCGTTGCGCACCCAGTGCTCCATGCGGTCGGCAATTTGTTCGGGCGTGCCCACCACGGTAAAATGTCCGCCGCCGGCGGCCAGCCGGCCCAGCAGCTGCCGCACCGTGGGCTGCTCGGTTTCAATAATGCGCAAAATGGTCGCATAACGCCCTTTCGGCCCCTTGAAATCCGCCAGCGGCGGCAGGGGTGGGACGGGCCTGTCCAGTTCCCAGTTCATGCAGTCCT
This sequence comes from Wenzhouxiangella sp., assembly GCA_035301965.1. Classification (GTDB taxonomy): domain Bacteria; phylum Pseudomonadota; class Gammaproteobacteria; order Xanthomonadales; family Wenzhouxiangellaceae; genus Wenzhouxiangella. Next base: position 1,949 of record DATGTG010000159.1, read on the forward strand.
GAAAAATAAAGCTTTGCAGCTGGCGCAGCGAGGATTCGACCGGCAGCAGCTCGTCCAGCTCGCGCTGCCGGGCGCGGGCCTCCGCCTCGGTGGAACCCACGTAGGCAACCAGGCCCGGCATGATGGGCACCGGAGCCAAGCGACCGGCCTTTTTGACGCGGGCCTTGATATCGCGGTAGTAGCTTTGGGCCGCCTCAAGATCGTAGGCCACCGCGTAAATCGCCTCGGCACGCCGGGCGGCCAGGCTGCGGCCATATTCCGATGCGCCCGCCTGAAAAAGCACGGGATGGCCCTGCGGCGAGCGGGGCACATTGAGCGGCCCGTCAACCATGAAATGGCGGCCGTCGTGATTGATGGGCCGCACCCGCGCCGGATCGGCATACAGGCCGCCGCGATCCAGCACCAGCGCCTGTTCGTCCCATGAATCCCACAGCCGCAGAACCACATCGACAAACTCCTCGGCCCGCGCGTAGCGTTCGGCGTGCGCCGGCATGGCCGCATAGCCGTGGTTGCGCGCCTCGGCGTCAAACATGGACGTCACCACATTCCAGCCGATGCGCCCGCCAGAGATATGATCCAGCGACGCCAGCAGCCGGGCGGCATGAAAAGGCGTGTAAAAGGTGCTGGAAACCGTGCTGACAAGGCCGATGTGGCGGGTGGCCCGGCTCATGGCCGCCAGGCAGGTCAGCGGCTCAAGAAACCACAGCGGCCCGTCTTCCAGCTTGCCGACTGAAGCGCCGTCGGCAAAAAACACCGCGTCCAGCCTGCCCCGTTCCGCCGTTTGCGCCAGCTCTTCGTAAAAACGAATATCGCCCAGCCGCTCAACCGGCGATTCGGGATGGCGCCAGGCCGCCTGGTGGTGGCCGCAGCCAAAAGCAAAAAGATTCAGGTGCATCTTTTTGGGTTTGTTTCGGGATTTTATGATCACCGCACTCAGTCCTTGACCAGGCCGCCGTCCACAACCAGATTCTGGCCGGTCACGGCCCGCGACCAGGGCGAGGCAAAAAACAGCGCCGCGTCGGCCAGCTCGGCCGGCGTGGTCACCCGCCGCAGCGGCGTGCTGCCGGCAATCAGGTCAAACACCTCCGCAGGCGTAGCCGATGACGCATCGGTGGTGCGCAGCAGCCCGCCCGAAATCATGTTGACGGTGATGCCGTCGGGGCCCAGGTCATGTGACATGGTGCGGGTCAGCGACAGCAGCGCCGCCTTGGCAGCGGTGTAGTCGTGATAGGGCACCACCGGATTCTGAAACAGATTGGTGCCGATGTTGACAATGCGGCCAAAACCCGGGCCGGCCATGCCGGCATGCGTTGCCTGAATGGTGTTGAGCGCGCCGCGCAAACTTCCTTCCAGCTGCTGATGCAGATCGTCCCAGCCCAGCTCGTCGGGGCCGGGCCGCAAATCACCGTCAAAGGAAAAATCGGGCAGGGCGTTATTAATCACGGTGGTCACCGGGTGGCCAAAATGCCCGGCCGCTTCATCCACCATGCTTTTTACCGCTCCGGCATCGCGCACGTCGGCCTGAATGGCCAGCGAGCGCTCCGGTGACACGGCCTGAAGCTGCTCGGCCGCCTCCGCGCTTCTGAAATAATTGATGACCACCCGGGCGCCCTGGCCAAGAAACGCGCGCACCAGATGCATGCCCAGCCCCCGGGCAGCGCCGGTGACGAGAACCACTTGCTTGTTGATGGGAAGGGAAGAGACTGTTTTTGTCATGACACACCTTTGTTCAAATTCGGCAAAGGCATGCCCGACCGGCGCGGGTGCAGCGCAACAGAAAAGCGCCGCAGGCTCCGCAACCAAACAAACATCCCTTCGCCGGTATTAGCCGGATCAGGTTCAGCGGGTCGTTTCTCAGCTCGCACCGCCCAAGCGGCCGTGCGCGCACCCCGAGTTGTTATTCGCATCACACCCTAGCACAAATCCGCGCAGCAAGCGGTCATTTCAAAACGGCCATCTCAAGCAGCCCGCAATGAAAAACCCGCCCCTTGAAGCCCCGCCGCAAGGATCGCGCCCATAAAAAAACCCCGCCGAAGCGGGGTTTTCCAAACCATCGAAGTGGTTCTGATTCAGGCAGGAACTACGTTGGCTGCCTGGGGGCCCTTGGGGCCGTCCTGAATGTCAAAGGTCACTTTCTGACCTTCGGCAAGGGTCTTGAAACCGCTGCCCTGGATAGCGGAGAAATGGACGAAAACGTCCTTGCCGCCGTCATCCTGGCTGATGAATCCGAAGCCCTTGCTCTCGTTGAACCACTTGACTGAACCTGTTGCCATGATCTTGGTACCTGTATAAAACAATAAATGGAAATGCGCCGGCGGCGGGAGGATTCGCAGGATATTTCGGCGGAGACCTGCCGGAAAGGAAGGGATCAACCAGAACTAAACGCGCGCCCAATACCACAGGCACATCAGCAGTATACGCCAGCCAAACACAAAACGCCACAATTATTTTTATTGCCGCCGA
>DATGTG010000160.1:0-11054 GCA_035301965.1 Wenzhouxiangella sp.
CCGCAGCGCCAGCTGACGCTCGGACTGGGCGGTGCGAATCTTTTCCGCACTGTTTCTGGCCTGCTGGCGGTCTTCGTCATTTTTGCGCCACTCCGCCTCAAGCGCTTCCAACTTTGTGCGCGCCTCGGCCAGGCGTTTTTCCACCTCCAGGCGCTGGTCAAGAAGCTGATCACGCTGCTTGCGCTGTTCGGCCACGGGCTGGTCGCCCCGGGCCAGCGCCTCGCTGAGCTCAATGTAGCGGGCCTGCAGCAGGCCCACCTGGTTGTCCATGCGCTTGATTGACTGTCGCAGGGAATCAAGCCCGGCCCTGGCCGAGCCCACCTTCAGCGCCAGTTCCTCGCGCCGCTTTCTGGCATCAGCCAGCTGCTTTCTGGCCTCGCCATGCCCGGCCTCAAGATGCTGTCGCTCTTTTTGCAGGGGCTCGCGCTCCGTCTCGGACTGTTTCATGTGTCCCAGCGCCTCTTCCAGCGCGCGGCGGGCCGTGCCCACGGCCTCGGTGTCCTCCCGCTGGCGCCTGTTGAGCTTTTCAATTTCTTCAACGGCCGACTGGCGCGCTCTTTCAAGCGCGGCCAGACGGGAATCCAGGCTGCTCAGCTGCCCCGCCAGGCGCGCATGCTCGCGCTGGCCTGCTGCCAGCTGCTCGCGCCTGGTCGCCAGCTGCTGTTCCACATCCCTGCGTTCCTGTCGGGAGGACTCAAGCTGTTTTTCAAGCTCTGAAACATGCTGATCGTGCTCAAGCAGGGTTTTGCCCAGCGCACGAATTTGCTGCTCACGCTCAATCACGCCCTGTTCGGCATCCACACCGGCGGGCTGGCGAAACCAGCCCGGGCCCAGCCACAGGCCCCCGGGGGTGATAACGGATTCGGCTTCGCCAAGCTGCGGCAAAATCCGCCGGGCGGCCTCAAGATCGGGCGCGCAGCGCACTCTGGTCAAAACATTGCCAACCGCGCCGGCATGCTCAACCTTTTCGGCCAGGGTTCCAGCCTGCCCGGACACCTCGCGCCGGTCGGAAAGCAGCAGCCCCGATGGCGGGAGGTCGCCATCAAGGCTGGCAGTCACGTCGTCGACCTGTATGGCCTGAAGCCAGTCGGCCAGCACGGCTTCAACGGCAACGTTCCATTCGGGGTCTGCCACCCGAATCTGCTTGAACACCCGCATGCGGACATCCAGACCCTGCTTTTTCAGCCAGTCGTTAACCTTGTCTTCGCTGCCTGCGGCCCGGTTGAGCAGCTGCAGGGATTCAATGCGGGCCTGGGTCTGGTGCCGGCGGGCGCGCCCCGATTCCAGCTCGTTGCGAAGCTTCTCTATTTGCGCGCGCAGTTCGTGCAATCGCTTCTGGTCCGATTCAACCTCGCTGCGAATGCTTTCAAGCCGGCCTTCCATGTCATCGGTTTTGCGGGACAGGCTGCTTTTTTCCCCGCTCAGTTCAGTTTGCGCTGCCTCGCCGCTTTGCTGGTCAAGCGCGCCCAATCGGGCGGCCGCCTGGCTCATGCGGTCATCCAGGTGGCTGATTTGCTGACGCAGCAGCTCGGCCCGTCCGGCCGCCGAACTTGCGGTCTGCTGGTGCTTCTGCCAGCGCTGACGCCAGGCCTCCAGATCGGCCTCCAGCCGCTCAAGCTCAGCCTGGGCCCGGGCCTCGTCCTGGCGGGCTTTTTCCAGCTGCGGCTCATGGCTGGCCAGCAGCGTTGTGCTCTGTTCAACCTGCGTCCTGTCGAGAACAAGATGCTGCTTGAGCTCGTTGAGCTGGGTTTCAGTTTCGCTGTGTTCCTTTTGCTGACGACGACGAATTTCCTGCTGATGCTCGATGGCCTGCTCGACCCTGGCAATGGCGCTGGCAACCTCGTAGAGCTCGCCCTGAACACCGGCCACCGATTCGCGGGCCGCGTGTTGGGTCTGGCGCAAGACTTCAAGCTCCTTTTCGGCCTTGCGCTGGGCGGACAGGGCGGCCTGCAGCTGATTTTCAACTTCGCGCAGGGCTTTTTCATCGGCCTGGCTCTGAGTCTTGAGCTCGCGCCAGCGCAGCGCCAGCAGGCGCGCCTCGTCCTCGTGATAGCGAGCCTGCAGTTTTTTGTAGCGCTCGGCCGCGTTGGCCTGCCGCTTGAGCCGCGCCAGCTGCTTGTCCACCTCATCACGCAGATCGCCCAGCCGGTCGAGGTTGTCGCGGGTATGGCGAATGCGGTTTTCGGTTTCACGCCGCCGTTCCTTGTAGCGTGAAATTCCGGCGGCCTCTTCAAGAAAGGCGCGCAGTTCTTCCGGGCGCGCCTCGACAATCTGGGAGATCATGCCCTGTTCGATAATGGCGTAGCTGCGCGGGCCAAGCCCGGTGCCCAAAAACAGGTCGGTAATGTCCTTGCGCCGGCAGCGCGTGCCGTTGAGCCAGTAGACAGACTGGCCGTCGCGCGTGACCTGGCGCTTGACTGAGATTTCCGCGTAGTTGGCATATTCACCGCCGGCGCGGCCGGAGCTGTTGTCAAATACCAGCTCGACCGTTGCAGTTGCCACCGGTTTCCGGGACGACGAGCCGGAAAAGATCACGTCGCTCATTGATTCGCCGCGCAGCTGGCGCGCCGAGCTTTCGCCCATGACCCAGCGCACCGCGTCAATGATGTTTGACTTGCCGCAGCCATTGGGCCCGACAATCGCCATCAGATTGGTGGGAAAACTGATTGTCGTCGGCTCCACAAAGGATTTGAAGCCGGACAGTTTCATTGCGGTCAGTCGCATCAGCGATTCGCTTTCAAATAGTGTTTCGTGAGCGGCAAAAGGGACATGGAAAAACAATCAGGTCTGCTGGCATCACGCCGACGGGCGATTGTACCACCCGGCAAGCCGGCGGCACATGACTGGCCCGCTGGGGCTGAAACAGCAAAATCAGGGGACGGACAGTACAAGTCAGCCACCTTTGCCCGACACAGGCGCATCTTCAAGCGGCAGCATGGGCTTTATATCCGCCTGTTCCATAAGAGTTTCCGTCAGCGACTGGCGCTGCTGCTGCCTCAGTGACTGCATGATTCCCGCCTTGACCTGCTCAAACGGCGGTGGCTGCAGTTCACGTGTTTCAAGAACACGCACAACATACCAGGCACTGCCGTCATTGAGCGGGACGGGCACCACGTCACCGGCGGCCGTGCTTTTCATTTTCTGCGCAAAGGTTTCTGGCACCTGACTTTGATCTATCCAGCCCGGTTCGTCCACAGGCAGGTTTTCGCTGCCGGCCTCCAGCTGCAGCTGTTCATAGTCAAGCTGTCCATCCTCAATGGCATCAAGTGCCTGCAGCGCCCTGCCCTGCGACGGGTAGCCAACAATGGCAATGCGATACTGGTTGTCGCCCGAAAGTTTTCGCTGCTGCTCGTAGATGTCGCGCGCGTCCTGCTCGGTGAGGCCATCATCGCTGAGCGCCGTACCGATGTAGTTGGCATACAGGGTGCGGATTTCAGCCAGGCGCAGCGCCGCCTGCACCCGGGCCTGCCGGTCAACCCCCTCCCTGCGCGCTGCATTGGCCACCACCTGAATGCCCACCAGCTCATCAAACACGGCGCTCATGCGTTCATGATCGTCAGCCTCAATCCCCTGGGCTTCCATGGCGCGCTCAAGCATGTCCAGCGTAATGGGTACACCATCAACCTCGACCAGCACAACCTGGTCCTCACCGGCAGCAAACTCGTGCTTCCCCTGACCACAGGAAGCCAAAAACGCCACAGATGCCACCATTATTATCAACAGCTTATTGCTCATTTTCAGAAATCGCCTCAATATTTAGCGCGTGAATGTCAGTTTGCATCAAATCGCCCACGGCCGCATACACCAGCCGGTGCCGGGCCAGGCGGGACAGGCCTGAAAACATGTTGCTGACCACTTTGACGCGAAAATGCCCGCGTCCGTCGCGCGCTCCGGGGTGACCAACATGAAGATGAGACTCGTCAACAATTTCCAGACTCAGGAGCTCCAGGCCGGCCTCCAGCCGCTGCCTGATCATGGCTGTGCGGCGCCGGCCGGTCATGGCAGCACCTGGACAAACGGCTGCACCTCAACGCTGCGCCACGCGCCGCAGTGCAAATACGGATCGGCGTTTGCCCACGCCTGCGCATCCTCAAGACTGTCAAATTCGGCCACGATCAGCGACCCCGAGTGGCCTGCCGGCCCGGGATCAACAGCGTCTATGGCCGGCATGGGGCCGGCCAGCACAAGGCGACCCTCATCAAGCAGGCTGCGTATTCTTGCCAAATGCCCGTCACGGGCATCACGACGCTTTTTCAAACTGTTTTCCGCATCGCGGCCCAAAATCATGTAAAGCATGTCCGCTCTTCAGTTGTTCTGATCGATGTTTATTCTACAGGCGACAACACGGCCGGCAACGCGAGCACGGTTTCAGATTCAGCTTCGACCCTGTGCCCCCAAGGCGCTACACTTGCCCATCATGAGCAACCAACCGCAAACCGGCGCCCGCCAGGAAGAAATGCCCTTTGCCATTGTGCAGGGCTCGCCGCTTCTGAAACTTCCCGATGACCTGTATATTCCGCCGGATGCGCTGGAAGTGTTTCTTGAAGCTTTTGAGGGTCCGCTGGATCTTCTGCTGTACCTGATTCGCCGTCAGAATATCGATATCCTGGATATTCCGGTGGCTGAAATTACGCGCCAGTATACCGGCTATATAGAAATCATGACCGAAATGCGGCTTGAGCTGGCCGCTGAGTATCTGGTGATGGCGGCCATCCTTGCCGAGATAAAATCAAGGATGCTTCTGCCGCGCCCGCAGCCGGAGCATGATGAGGACGAAGAAGATCCGCGCGCCGAACTGATACGCAGGCTGCAGGAATACGAACGCTTCAAGAAGGCTGCCCAGGATCTGGACGAACTGCCGCGCAGCGAGCGCGACATTGCATTGGCCGCCGCCCATGTCGAAGACCCCGGGCAAATCAGGGTCCCGCCCGAAGTGGACCTGCGCGAGCTGCTTCTGGCGCTCAGGGAGGTCATGGCCAGAGCAGAGATTTTTGCAAAGCACCAGATCCAGGCCGAGCCTCTTTCCGTGCGTGAACGCATGTCCAGGGTGCTCGATCTGGTGTCCAAAAGCACGCGTTACGTGGAATTTGAAGCCTGTTTTGACCTGTCGGAAGGCCGCGCCGGCGCGGTGGTGACCCTGCTCGCCCTGCTTGAACTTTTGCGGGAAGGCTTCATTGATCTGGTTCAGCAACAGCTGTTTGGCAAAATTTATGTGCGTCGGCCCAGCGGCTAGGCGCGGGAAACGCGAATGGATATCGACTATTTGAAACGTGTTGTTGAAGGTGCGCTGCTGGCCACCGCCGAACCGCTGAGCCTGAACCAGCTCAACGGACTGTTTGACAGCGAAGAGCAGCCCGGCCACGGCAAGCTGCGCCAGGCGCTGGCGGCGCTGGACGCCGAACTTGAGGGGCGCGCGGTGGAACTCAGGGAGGTCGGCAGCGGCTTCAGGCTGCAGATCAGAACATCGCTGACGCCTGTCATTTCAAGACTGTGGGCGGAGAAAACGCCGCGCTACTCGCGCGCGCTGCTGGAAACTCTGGCCATTATCGCCTACCGCCAGCCCGTCACCCGTGCGCAGGTCGAAGAAATACGTGGCGTGGCGCTGAGTTCCAGTATTTTGCGAACGCTGCAAGAACGCGAATGGGTTCGCGTAGTTGGTCATCGCGACGTCCCCGGCCGCCCCGAACTGCTTGGCACCACCAAAAAATTCCTGGACTATTTCAATCTCAAGTCGCTTGATGAGCTGCCTACGCTCGCTGAAATCAAGGACATGGACAATCTCGAGCCGGAACTTGAACTGCAGCACCCGGATGCTGACCTGGCCGGCCACAAGGACATTTCCGATGAACAAGCCCCGCAGCAAAAAGCCCAGCAAGAAACAGAGCAAGAAACGGACGACAAGGACGTCCGTGAAAAAGAAGCACTCACGGCAGCCGGCAGCGAAAATCGGCAGCAGGAAAACAGCCCGCAAAACCGGCATGCCGACCCGGGGACAGAGAAAAAAGACCCGCCGGCGGCAGCAGGGCCGGGATCCGGGGCAAACAGCGCCACAGGCTGAATCAGCCCGTTTGCAAAAGGTGCTGGCCGCAGCCGGAATGGGATCGCGCCGCAGTCTGGAAGAGCGCATTGAAGCCGGTGATGTCATGCTTGACGGCAAACCCGCAAGGCTGGGTGACAGCGTCAAACACGGCAGCCGGGTGAGCATGAATGGCCGCAGCTGGCGCGCGGAAAGCCAGCGTCCCGAGCACCGCACGCTGGTCTACCACAAGCCCGAGGGCCAGATCACCACGCGCCATGACCCGGAGGGCCGGCCAACAGTATTTGACAAGCTGCCCAAGCTGGACCAGGGACGCTGGGTGGCCGTTGGACGGCTTGACATCAATACGGCCGGGCTCCTGATCCTGACAACCGACGGTGAACTTGCCAACCGCATGATGCACCCGTCCGGGCGCGTTGACCGCGAATACCTGTGCTGCATCCGGGGGGCCATTGACCAGCAGCAAATAGACAAGCTGCTCAAGGGCGTCAGGCTCAGCGACGGGCCGGCCCGGTTTACCGACATTGTTGCCGGCGAGGTCACCGCCAGCCACAGCTGGTATACGGTGGCGCTCATGGAGGGCCGCTACCGTGAAGTGCGGCGCCTGTGGGAAGCGGTGGGTGCACAGGTGGCGCGCCTCAAGCGGGTGCGTTTCGGGCCGGTTTTTCTGCCGCCCCGGCTGCGCAGCGGCCACTACACAGAGCTGTCAAAACAGGATCATCGGGTCCTGCGCGAGGATGTCGGCCTGTCGTCCCATGCAGTTGAGATGACGCTGGTGGAAACAGACAGCTGATGTTGTCAGTCTGCCTCTTCAGACACCTCGTCTTCAAGCCAGCGATACAGGGTTCGCCGCCCCACGCCCAGCAAGGCGGCTGCGCGGCGCTTGTTGCCCTCTACCCTTTCGAGCACATGATGCACATATTGCCGGCGCAGCTCGTTGAGCGTCGGCAGGATGTCTTCAGCGCTGAGCAGGGTTGACAAAGCGTCTTCACCCAACTCGCCGCTTTCAGCCCCGGCAGGCGCTTTCTGAAGCCGCTCCGGCAGGTGTACAACATCGATCTCGCGGCCCTCGCAGAAAGTGACCGCCCTTTCCATTGCGTTGCTCAGCTCACGCACGTTGCCGGGCCAGTCATAGTCACGAATGGCGGCCAAAGCGGCATTGCTGAGAGAGGCCGCCGGCCTTTGGCTGGCTGCGGCAAAACGGCCCACAAACTGCATGGTCAGCATTTCCAGGTCCTCACCACGATCGCGCAGGGGCGGAACCTCCAGCTGAAAGGCCTCAAGCCGATAATAGAGGTCTTCGCGGAACCTGCCTTCCTTTACCTGCTCATCGAGCTCCCTGTTGGTGGCGGCCACCAGGCGCACATCGACACGATGCTCCCTTTCGGCTCCAACCGGACGGATGGAGCCATCCTGAAGCGCGCGCAACAACCGGGCCTGAAGCGCCAGCGGCATCTCGCCAATCTCATCAAGGAAAAGGGTGCCACCGTCAGCTTCCCTGAACAGCCCCCGGCGTGGCCTGTCAGCGCCCGTAAAGGCGCCTTCGGCGTGACCAAAAAACTCCGATTCCATCAATTCAGCAGGAATGGCCGCGCAGTTGACCGCCAGAAAAGGCTTTCCGCTGCGCGGACTTTCGGCGTGCACGGCGCGCGCCACCAGATCCTTGCCGGCGCCCGACTCGCCGCCCACCAGCACCGGGCCGTCGGCGCGCGCCACCTGCCGGATGCGATCGAACAGCACCCGCATGACCCGGCTTGAGCCAAGCATGCCGTGGAACGAGTTTGCGCCCAGCAGCTTGCGGAATCTCTGTACTTCATCCTGCAGCTGGCGATGCTTGATGGCCCGCTCGACGCTGAGCAGGAAATGATCCATGTCCAGCGGCTTGGTCAGGAAATTGTCCGCGCCGGCCTTCAGCGATCTGACGGCCCGCTCGACCGTCCCCCAGGCACTGATCATGAGGACCGCAGGCGGTACATGCCGGGCACGTATTTCCTCAAGCAGCTCCAGGCCATCCATCCCCGGCAGCTGAAGATCGCTGATCACCAGGTCCGGCTCAAAGTCATCGATGATCTCGAGCGCCTGCTCCGCGCTGGTCTGGGCATCCACAATCCAGCCTTCGGCCTCAAGCTCTTCAACAAGAAGCTCCGTCAGGGCCCGGTCATCCTCGACAAGCAGTATGCGGGCACGCTGGCTCATGCGATGCTCTCTTCAAGCAACAGGGCAATGCGGCTGCCGCCCAGCAGTTCGCTTTCGCTCACCTCAATGCCGGCCCCGTGTTCTTCTGCAACACCGTGAACGATGGCCAGGCCCAGCCCCGTGCCGCCTGCCCCCTTGCCGGCCGTATGAAAGGGCTCAAAAATCTTTTCACGCTGCGATGGCGGCACGCCCGGGCCATCATCTTCCACCGCAATCAGGATCTGTCGCCCGTCATCGCGGGCTTCAAGCGCAACTTTCACCCGTGACTGCGCTGCTTCAACCGCATTGCGTATCAAATTAAGCACGGCATGCTCCAGCCGCAGCTCCCAGCCGCTCACCCCCATTCTTGATGATGGCGGGCTGTATTCAAGGGTGATTTTTCTGTTTTCGCACTCGGGCTGCACAGCAGCCAGCGTCCTTTGCAGCAGCCGGTTCAGATCAATCGTCTGCGGCTCGCTGTGGTCGCTGCGCGAAAACTCCATCAGCTGCGCCACCAGTTCGCGGGTGCGGGCAACCTGGCGGCGAATACGCAGCAGCCGGCGCCGGGCGTCTTCACCCAGCCCCTGCTCGAGCTGAAGCCTGCGCGTATCGCCATCAATAATGGTCAGGGGCGCACCCAGCTCGTGCGCCACCCCCGACGAGAACTGGCCAAGGCGGGCCAGGTTTTGCTGCTCAAGCATGCGCCGCTCCATGCGCCTGCGCTCCTTGCGCTGTACATCAAGCTCATCCGACATCCGGTCCAGGCCATCCAGCATGCGATTCAGTCCGGCAGCCACCGACGCGATTTCGGACGGGCCGCCCAAATCGGCTCTGTGGCTGCGCTGGCCCGATTCAATCAGAGCCATGGAGCCAAGCAGGTTGCCGACATGCCGACCCACCGCAAGCCGATGACCAAAAAAAGTGATCAGCAGCATGACAGCCAGCACCACACCCCAGGCAAGCAGCCCGCGCGTGCGTATTTTTTGAAGCCGCAGCGCAATCTCGCTTTCCAGCCGCACCACCTGCAGCAGGCCAACGATTCTGCCGGTGGCATCTGTCAGGGGCACAAAATAGGAAAACACGGCCTCACCCGAAAGGTCGGCGTAGCGCCCGGTTTCCTCACCTGTTTCAACGAGTTCCAGGGCAGCCATCTGCTCCGGCAGCCCCGGTCGGGCTTCACCGGCCGCTGCAATACGCTTGCCGTCGGAATCATACACATAGGCACCGTAAACCCTGCCAATTTCGAACACTGCATCCAGGCTGCGGCGAATGCTGTCGACCTGGCCACGCTGAAGCGCCTGTTCGACCGGAACACGCAGGGCGCGCGCCACCAGCTCAATCTCCTTTTGCAGACGCTTCTCGACCAGGGACTCCACGCCTTCCCAGGTAAACCAGACGGCCGTTGCGCCAAACAGCGCCAGCGGCAGCAGCAACAAAACTACCAGCTGAAATCTGAGGCTCTTGAATGCTTTCAAAATTGTCACATGCGCCATTGTGACACACAAAATAGCTGACACCCGCCGGAAAAGAGCAAATCGGTCCAAAAATTGGTGCAAAAACCACCTGGCATGATTTTTGCATCAGTGGTTTTGCAACATATCAACTCACAACACGAGGATACTGACATGAAGATCTTTAACAGACTCAACCTGTTTGCCGCCGCCATTGCGCTGGTATTTGCGGGCGCAACGATGGCCCAGCAGTCGGCAGAGGACTTTGCTCCGCCGGCCGAGGAAACCATTGACGTCAGCGATCAGCAGCTTGAGCAGTTTGCCGATGCCCAGGTTGAAATCGGCTCCATTCAGGAAGACTATTCAGCCAAGCTGATGGAAACCGAAGATCCTGAAAAGGCGCGTGAACTGCAGCAGGAAGCGCAGGATGAAATGACCACTGCCGTTGAAGACGCCGGCCTGGATGTTGAAACCTTCAACAGCATTGCCATGGCCATCCAGAGCAGCCCGGAACTGCAGCAGAAGCTTTCAACCCTGCTTGAAAACCAGTAAGAGCGGTTTAAAAACGGAAGCTGCGCCATACGGGCGCGATCAAAAGGCCGGGACAGCCCGGCCTTTTGTTTTTGCGGAAAAGCCGGATCAGACTTCAGGAAATATCCGCGCGCTGCTGCAGGGCTGAAAACAGGGCAATGCCGGCCGCAACCGAAACATTCAGGCTTTCAACCGGGCCCGGCATGGGGATTTCCAAAAGCTCGTCACACAGTTCGCGGGTCAAGCGTCTGAGCCCGTCTTCCTCACTCCCCAAAACCACGGCCAGCGGCCCCCTGAGCCCGGCACCAAACAGAGTGTTTCCCGTGCCGGCATCAAGCCCCACGCGCCACACGCCATAGTCGGCCAGCAAACGCAGACAGCGCGCCAGATTTACAACAACAATCAGCTCAACCATTTCCGCAGCGCCGGCTGCAGCCCGCCTGGCCGCCGGCGTCAGCCCGGCCGCACGGCGGTCGGGAATAATGACGGCGCTTGCGCCTGCAGCAGCGGCGGTGCGCAAACAAGCGCCCAGGTTGTTGGGATCCTGCACCCCGTCAAGCACCAAAAACAGCGCCCGGTCGTCAAGGCGCTCCAGCATGTCGTGCAGCGTTTGCTCATTGCCCGGCTGGCGCGGCACAAACTCGGCAATCACCCCCTGATGGCGAACCCTGCCGGCGAGCCTGTCCAGCGCCCTGTCGTCTGCCAGTTCCACCGTCATGCCGGCGGCACGCAAATCTTTTTCAAGCGCTTTAAGGCGCGCTGAGCCCGGCCTGATCCAAGTCCTTACAATGCGCTCGGGAGCCACCTGCAGCAAGCCGGCAACCGCATTGATTCCCATCACCAGTTCACGCTGCATGGGT
>DATGTG010000161.1:0-7163 GCA_035301965.1 Wenzhouxiangella sp.
TTCCAGGGCCGCTCCTACAAGAACTATCGCGGCATGGGGTCGCTGGGCGCCATGGCCCAGGGCTCCAAAGATCGCTATTTCCAGGCCGGGGCCGAAACCGACAAGCTGGTGCCCGAAGGCATAGAAGGCCGTGTTCCGTACAAGGGCCCCATCAGCACCGTCATTCACCAGCTCATGGGCGGGCTGCGCTCGGCCATGGGCTATGTGGGCTGCGCCAACCTCGAGGAAATGCGCACGCGCCCGCGCTTTGTGCGCATCTCAGCCAGCGGCGTGCGCGAGTCCCACGCCCACGATGTGGCCATTACCAAGGAAGCACCCAACTACAAGCTGGGCTGATTCCGGCTCACCTGCAGGCACCGGCATTGACCAAGGGCAGTTTGTGAACAACATCCACAGCCAGCGTATTCTCGTTATCGACCTGGGCTCTGAATCGGCCCGCCTTCTGGCGCGCAGCGTGCGCGCCGCCGGCGTCTATTCCGAAATCATGGCTGCCACAGACGATTCAGCCGCCAGCGCGCGCATTCGCGAATTTGCCCCGGCCGGCATTGTGCTGTCAGATGCCATGCAGCCCGACAAAGGTTCTGCTGCCAAGAAGATTCCCGACATTGTTTTCAGCCTGGGCGTGCCGGTTCTCGGCATTGGGGCCGGCATGCAGGCCATGGTCGAAAAGCTTGGCGGAAAGTCAGGCAGCGGCCAACAGACCGCAGCCGAAAACCGTGTTTTTCCTGATCATGAAGATTCTGGAAAGCTGCTGCAATCTATTGAAGGGTTGAATAAAAGCTCGGGGCTCAAGGCCGCTTTTAGCCACTGCTCCAGCCCTGCTGAATTGCCCGCCGGATTCTCGCCCAGCGGCACAACCGCCGATGGGCAGATTGCCGGCATGCACGACGACCGCCGTCGTTTTTACGGCCTGGGCTTTCAGCCGGAAAACAACAGGACCGAGGCGGGCCGGGACATCATCCGCCAGTTCGCGCTCAACATCTGCGGCTGCCGCGGCGACTGGACCACAGATCGCATCATCGACGACCAGATCAGTCGCGTGCGCTCGACTGTTGGCAGCGACACCGTGCTGCTGGGCCTGTCCGGCGGCGTGGATTCATCGGTGGTGGCCGCGCTTTTGCACCGCGCCATCGGCGAACAGCTGCTGTGCATCTTTGTCGATACCGGCCTTTTGCGCCACCGCGAAGGTGACGAGGTCATGGCGCTGTTTGCCGAGCATCTGGGCGCGCGCGTCGAGCGCATCGATGCCCGCGACCAGTTCATGCAGGCCCTGGCCGGCGTCAGCGACCCGGAAGAAAAACGCAAGATCATCGGCCATGAATTCATTGAGGTGTTCAACGCCGCCGCCGGCCGCCACAGGGAAGCCGGCTGGCTGGCCCAAGGCACCATTTATCCCGACGTCATTGAATCCGGCGCGGGCGGGCAAGGCGGCACCATCAAGTCACACCACAACGTTGGCGGCCTGCCCGACGACATGCAGCTTGGGCTCATCGAGCCGCTGCGCGAGCTGTTCAAGGACGAAGTCCGACAGATCGGACTGAAGCTGGGGCTGCCCGAAACCCTCATCATGCGCCACCCGTTCCCCGGCCCCGGCCTGGGCGTGCGCATTCTTGGCGAGGTGCGGCCCGAATATGTGCAAATCCTCCAGCAGGCCGACCATATTTTCATATCCGAATTGCGCAACGCCGGCCTGTACCACCAGACCAGTCAGGCTTTTGCGGTTTTCCTGCCCGTTAAATCCGTCGGCGTGGTCAACGGCCAGCGCCGCTACCAGTACGTCATTTCCCTGCGCGCCGTGCAAACCGTAGATTTCATGACCGCCCGCGCGGCGCCGCTCGATCACGACTTTCTCGACCGCGTATCCCGACGCATCATCACCGAATGCCCTGAAGTTTCACGCGTGGTCTACGACATCTCGGCCAAACCCCCGGCCACCATTGAGTGGGAGTAAAGCGAGCTTTGCGAAACGCCAACTATCCCGGCCTGCATTCGCTGGCAAAACAAAGGTATCAACCATGAGAATCATGACACGGTTTTTTGCGCCCGTTGAGCGCTTCCTGGCCCGCCGGCGCTTTCGCACGCTGTTCATCATCCTGGCCATACTGTTTGTGGCCGATGTGTTCATCCCCGACCCCATCCCGCTCATTGACGAGCTCATTTTGCTGGTGGCCACCGTTATTGTCGGCTCCTTTCGCAAGCCCCGGGAATCTAACAGCACATCGACTGCAGATTCCTAGGGCATTCTGTTTCCGGCCCGGCTGGCCGGCTTCAGTGCAAAAACGGGCCGGGCGGCTCGCTGGACAGCGTTGGCAGCAAAACCAGTCTGAAGCGATACTCGCCCGCTGTCAGCTCGGTGTTCACCACGGCCTTGTTGGAAATGGGATTGATGCGGGTGGGCAGTATTTCGAAGCCGTCGAAGCCTTTCGCCATCTCCATGACCAGACCCCGCTGCCTGCCCACCGGCTCGAAGCCTCCGGTCCACCAGTTGCCGTCGCCCAGCCAGCTGTAGCTGTCCAGCTCGTTGCGGTAAAAAAGCGTCAGCTCAAAAGGCCCGCCGTCCCCGTCCACTTCAAGCCGCCACTCCCTGTCAATGCCGACAAGGCCATCGACAGGCTGCACTTCAATAACATAAGAGGTATCGCCGGTCAGTGCCTCCTGTGGCTCGACCGTGGCGATGGTGAATCCGGTCGGATCCGTCAGAAACAGCGTCTCTCGACTTTCAGCCCGCAGGTTGCCCTGCGCCTGGTAGGGAATGCCTGAAGCCTTGTCCAGATAACGCTGGATATAGGCATAGCGCAGCCCGACAAAGTCCTCAATTGCCTCAACCTGGTCATGCAGGCCGGCTTCGGTGTCGTGATGATTGCGCTCGTTGTAATCAAACGCCGTCGGGCCGGGCGCTATATTGATGCTGTCGGCCAGCCGCTCCTTTCTGACGGCAATCTGCTCGGCAAACCAGGCCGGCGTGAAATGCGTCTGCATCAGTTCGGCCATGCGCTCGTCCAGGCGCTGGCGAATTGACGGGCTGGCAATGGCTTTTCTGAGCAATGGGTTGCTTTGGCCGTTTGGCAATGGGTACTCGTAGGCAAAGAAGTTGTTGGCGGTATAAAAGCCCGGCCGGTAATGCGAGCCAAAGCTCAAGTCCTTGTCCCAGGGAATGAACACCCAGCGCGCCTCCGGGTCGTCATGGTCCAGATACAGCCAGAAATCATCGTTCCAGGCATCGATGTCGCCAATCAGCCAGTGAATGACCATCCAGTCGACAAAGGTGTCCACGTCGATGCGCTGTTCAAACTCTTCGGCAAACGTCGCGCCGGGCGGGGTGGATTGAGCCCATTCCACCAGCTCCAGCAGGGCCGGCCAGTGGGGGTCGTTGCGCGACTTGAAATTATCCCTGAGGAAATCCAGCCGTTCATCGTGCGTCATCTCGCCCAGATCAACGGCAAAAATTGTCTCCTCTTCAAGCCCGCTGTCGCGAACGCGGTCGCGCACCAGCGTGCCGTCGGGGTTCAGCCCGTAGTGCTCAACAAGGTGGCCGTCAACGCGCGATACATGCACAAAGGTTCCTTCATAGATCCTGTTGATCCACAGGTCGAAATAGCGCGTCAGCGACGCCGGACGCTCCAGTTCATGAAACATCTGAAAGGCCAGCGACTCGCGCATCATGGCCGGGTCGGTGTACATGCCGTTGAGATTCATGCGGTCGCTGTCAAACAGAAGCGGCTGCGGCTGCTCAAAGCGAATGTTGTACGATTTTTTGGGCAGAGTGCGCGTTGAGCGTCCGCGAAAGCGCAGGCCGGTCAACCCATGCTCAACAGCGCTGCCGTCAAAACGGATCATGCCGGGCAGCCGCTCGTCACTGTGCGGCGAGCGGCTGTACAGCGCTTCAATATCTTCAGGCTCCATGAACAGATCAATGCGGTGCCCCGTCGACGCCAGCAGATCCGGGCCGGCGTCTATGCGCTGCAGATCAAGCTGGACGTCCTCACCCAGCCAGTTCGACTGAAACTGCCACGGCCCGCCCTCATCGTGCCGCCACAGCAGGGCCGGCGCGTGGAATTCATATTCAAGGTCGCCGGGATTGATAAAGTCATTGAAGCTGCCGCCCGACACGCTGTACAGCGGCTCAAACTCCACGCCAAGTCCGCTTGAATCCGGGCGCCCGGCGCCCACCATCCACAGCGGTTCACCGTCCCCATCGTGTCCCATCCAGTTGAGCCACAGCATGTTTTCACCCAGCGGCACCAGGCTCAGGCCCTGGCCGGGCAGGGCGGGATCAAACCAGTGGCCTTCCAGTTCGGCCACAACCGGCAGCACATCCGGCGCAGCGCAGTCGCTCGCGCCGTCCAGAGGCACCATCTCGCGGCCGTCGCCGGCGCCGTAGCCGTTTCCGTCGACAGAAAAGCGCATCACGACAAGGCTGCAGCCCGGCTGCTCGTCATCGTCGACAAACACCAGGCTGGCACGCCCGACCCGGCGGGTATCGGGCTGCCCGTCATCCATTCGGGTGTGGTAAACATCATCAAAGCGCAGCACCCGGTCCCGTGCCCGCCCCGATGCAGTCAGCCACAGCGGCTCGCCGTTGTCGTCATAACCAGCCCACGCCAAAATGGCCGAGCCGGCGCTGAGCATGTGCAGCATGAAACCCTCGCCGCTGCGATCGGCCGGCTGGAAATAGCTGCCTGAACGGCCGGCGTGGACCTCCTGCAGCGCCAGCCCCTGGCAAAACCCCGGATCACCGCCCACGTGGCGGTCGGCCGCAAACCCTTCCAGCGCTGATGGCACCAGCACGTCGTTCCAGCACACATCCAGCCCCTCGCCGGGGCGCAGGCCCTCTAGATTGACAAGACTGCCTGGCAGTTCGCCCAGCAAGCCGTTGCCCGCCAGATCAAGCCCCACCACGGTGTCGCCGGCCTTTGAACATTCCACACCCTGCCAGCTGCATTCCGTACCATCCGGGCCCATCCAGCCCAGGCGATGCAACCAGCTGTCGCCGCTGGTGGCGTTGTACAAATCACGCAGCGCCGCCCGCTCGCCGGGCGGCAGAATCCTTATATCGGCCGCCAGCGAAACATCATCAAACCACACCTGTCGAAGCGGATCGCGCGGCTGGCCATCATTGCTGCGGTCGCGCTGGCGCAGGCTGATGCGCGCCGCGCGCACGTCATCGCCCAGCTCACCGGGCAGCCGAACTTCACTTTCAAGCCTCGCCCACTCGCCAGCCGGCGTGCGCTCAGCGCTCAGGCCAATGCTGGTTTCAATCTGTTCCTCACCGGCTGCCGCCGACTCGGTTTCGCAGTCATCGTCCGCATAAAAATCAACCCGCAGCCGCACCGCCAGCTCAGGATCAGGCTCTTCCACGCGCACCTGAGCCGACAGCTGCAGGGCTGAAAGCTCACCAAGCGGTACGCACTGCTCCAGCCGGGAGTCGCCAAAACCGCGCGCCACCTCCGTAAAGCGAAAAGCCCGACGGCCCTCCTTGACAAAATCATGCGATTCAACCACACCGCGCTGGTCATCCGAAGCCTTCAGTCTCAGCGTCCAGCCCGCCGGCCCGTCCCTGTCGCCCCAGCGGCCTTCCGCCTCTTCAAAACCGGCGTTCACAATCGTCTGAGCCGCCACGCCCGCGCTTGAAACCACCAGCAAAAAAACAACCAGCCGCAGCAAGTAACGCATCCAAAACCCTCCACACACCCTCAAGGAATTACCGCCAGATAATAAAACTGCCGGCTTAAAAATCATCAACGTGAAAGAGCCGGCATGACTGCCATCGTCATCCCGGCTTCAGCAATAATAATATCCGCAAACTCCAGACGCTTCTTGTCCAATTCATTTGGCATCAGTCAGCGGAATAAAATTCTGTCTTGCTGCCACCACAAATCCCGTGACAGGCACGGTTGATGTGAAATAAACACATGCCGACAAGCGCTTTGTAGCTTGTTCAACCCCGCTTCATGCGGCTGATTGCCCAATGGCGTCCAACCATTTTCAGTTGCTCACAGGTTTTAAGCCGGCCCGCTCGTTACCGCACCGGTGGTGAACTTCTCAAGGTCGCGGGTCGGTTTGCAGCGCCGGCTGAGCCGAAGCTAACGCTGCGCTTTCCGAGTGCAATTTCCGAATGGAGTTTTAATTGATGTGAGTACCAGGGTCCGGCATTTTGCGAAAACAGGGGCCTCTGCAGGCGTATAATTTGATTGTGGACTTTAAAAGTCCTCTTTGCGGGCGCGGGCCTGTTTATCAGCTTTGGAGGCACAGAACATGACGCAGCGGTTTGATTTTTCGGGCAGGGATCACGGGGGGTTCAGGGCCATGATTGCCATGGAGACCCATTTGCACGGCAGCGGGCTGGAAGCGGGGCTGATTCATCTGGTCAAGATGCGCGCCTCGCAAATCAACGGCTGTGCGTATTGTCTGGACATGCACAGCAAGGATGCGCGGGCGCTGGGCGAAACAGAGCAGCGTCTGTATGCGCTCAACGCCTGGCGCGAGACGAAATTTTTCAGCGCGCGCGAACGGGCCGCGCTGGAGTGGACCGAGGCGCTGACGCTGGTTGCAAAGCAGGGTGTTTCGGATGAGATGTACCAGCGCGTCGGCCAGCATTTTTCCGAAGCGGAGCTGGTGGACCTGACCTATGTCGTGGCCACCATCAATGCCTGGAACCGCCTGGCGATTGCCGCGCATGCGGATGTGGGCGATTATCAGCCGCAGCAGGGCTAGCAGCCCCCGGAGCACCGGCCGCAGCCCATCAAGTAGACTGTTCTGCCTGACCCCGACGAGTTTCGCGCAACGAGCGGCACGAAGACTATGGCTGACAACCCGGTAACAGACGTGGACATTGCCTGGATGCGGCGTGCGCTGGCGCTGGCGCAGCAGGCCGCCGACAGCGGCGAGGTGCCGGTCGGCGCCGTGCTGGTCGACAGCAGGGGCGAGCTTTTGGGGGAAGGGCACAACCGCGTGATTGCCGACAGCGACCCCACCGCGCATGCAGAAATTGTTGCGCTGCGTCAGGCGGCAGGCCGGTTGGGCAACTACCGGCTGACCGGCACCACGCTTTATTCAACGCTTGAACCCTGCAGCATGTGTGCCGGCGCCATCGTGAATGCGCGCGTCCGGCGCGTGGTTTACGGGGCCGATGACCTGCGCTGCGGGGCGCATCATTCCATCTT
>DATGTG010000162.1:0-7367 GCA_035301965.1 Wenzhouxiangella sp.
TGACGGATGCCATTCAGGAAATGATAATAAAGAGACGCGGTCCATATCAGCAAGGCCGCCAGCCCGAGCGGGTGGGCCAGCCAGCCGTTGACCGTCTGGAAAGCGTCCTCGCCGGATGCCAGCGCCAGCAGCCAGACAACGGCCATGACCATGCCCAGGCTCAGCAGCATGCCGCAGGTGCGGTGCGTAAAGGACATGACAGAGGTCAGCTGCGGCCGATAGACCTGCAGGTGCGGAGACAGTGGGCGGTTGTCGGTAGCCATGAATTTGATACTCCCAGCGTTTAAATGCGCTTAAAAATCGATGCAGCGACCGTCTTTTTCCCAGTCGCCATAGCGGGTCGGGTCGAGCCCGTCCTTGCGGCCGCCGTACTCCCGGGGGTGCGGCATCTGCTCTGTCCGCTGCGCGGACCCGGGGGCCTGGTCAGCCGGTGTCGGGCTGTTGCCCTCCGGCTCTTCCCTTGAAGATGTAGAATTGTAGCGCTTCGTCATTGTTTTTTTGAGGTTGGATGTCCAGTCACTTTCTGCTTTCGGGTTTCAGCGCAACGGCTCTTCGCGGCAGCGACGCGCGCGCCTATGCCCAGTCCCAGTTTAGCGCCAACGCCGATGAATTTGTCAGTTCACATTATTCACCCCTGGCGTGGTGCGATCCCAAGGGGCGGGTTCTGGCTTTCATGCTGGCATGCGCCGATGATTCGGTAATCAATCTGGTGCTGCCGGCCGCCCAGGCCGAAACGATTCGCAATCGGCTGGCGCAGTTCACCATTGGCAGAAAGGTGGAAGTGGCCCCGCTGGCTCCCGTTGCGGCAACCTTTGACGCCGGCTCCGGCGTACCCCGGCTGAGCCCTGACAGCCCGCGCGGCATGTTTGCGGGCACGCAGGCACCTTTATCCGAAACGAACAGCGCCCGCTGGCTTCACCAGGACATCTGCGCGGGCCTGCCGTGGCTGTCTCCCGCCACCAGCGGCCAGCATCTGCCGCAATGGCTGGGACTGGAACAGCTTGGTGCTTTGTCCTGGGACAAGGGCTGCTACCCGGGGCAGGAAATCGTTGCCCGCCTGCACTATCGCGGATCGGTCAAGCACGGCCTGCAGGGACTGCGCCTGGAGTCAGCAAAAATTCCTGAGGGGCACAGCCGCATTGTTGACAGCGCCGGCAAGCTGGCAGGCCACTGGCTGTATGGAATGCCACAGGGCCAAAAGTCCATCGGACTGGCGGTGCTCGCCAACCGGCTTGAGGCCGGCGATACGGTGATGGTTGAAGCAGATGCCGTCAGGGTCCCTGCCCGGGTCGTGGCGCCGACGGCGCTATGCTGATAACATCAAGACCCGTCACACTGCGACCTGCATCGCTTTCAGCCAAAGCCTGGGGAGGTCTGACCGATGAAACTTACCGCTCAAATTACCGCTTTTCTGTTCGCGCTTGCGCTGGCCATCCCGTCAATTGCGCAAGATGAACCGGCCGAAGAGCAGCCGGATGAAACGGTTGCCGAAGAGGTGGTCGAGGACACCACGGGCCTGTCGGATGAGGACTTGTCCGACGACGGCGACCAGCCTGCTGCAGGGGGTGATGAGGACAGCGACAGCCTGACAGAGGATGCCGCTTCCGACGAAACGGCGCCGACAGAGACGGCCGTGTCTGAACCCCCCGCGTCTGAAATCCCTGAGTCCGACCGTGCGGCCGCTGAACCGGGCGCAGCAGACAATCATGACGATCAACATGACGGTCAGCACGACGATCAAAAAATGCCAGCCGGGGCCGAAACATTCACGGTTCAGGGGCAGCCGGTGTTTTCACCCGAACGCTCGCAGGCCATATATCAAAATCTTGTCGATTACCTGAATGCCACCCTTCCCTACCGCTTTGAGCTGGAACCGGCGCGGGGCTTCCACCGTTACTGGCTGGCAGCCCAGCGCAACCAGGGCGCCCATGTGGTTCTGGAAGACGCTCACCTGGCCACCTACCGGGTTGACAACCATGGCTACAGCCTGGTGGCCAGTGCGCAGCAGCCCGTCACCTATTCACTGCTGACCACAGCAGACAGTCTTGATGTCAGCGTCAATGATTTTGTCGGCCGGCGCATTGCCACCCTGCCGGCCCCAAGTCTTGGCTACATGATTTTGGCCGACTGGTTCGACAATCCCATGCAGCAACCCATCCTTGAGCCCGGCTCGCAATCCTGGGAAGAGGTTCTGGACGGCCTCAATTCCGGCAATTTTGATGCTGCCGTGGTTCCCTATTACCTGCGCTCTGAAGACGATGAACTGCAAACCGTCCTTACATCCGGCGAACTTCCCGGCCTGACGCTGAGCGCTGCTCCGCAGGTGCCCGAGGATGTTCGGGCCGGCCTGCTGGAAGCGCTTGAGGCACTGCACGAAAATGAAACCCATGGCAGTTTGCTGCAGGACCTTGGCATTGATCGCTTCCAGGCGGCCGATGCGGACCAATACGGGGATTTGGAAAAGCTGTTCAAACGCGTTTACACGGGCTTTTGACAGCAGGACGCGCCCCGGTCAGCGGCGCGCGACAACGTAGCAGATCCAGCCAGCGTCGGCATCGCCGACTGTGGCCGGCTTGTATAGGCCGTTGCCCTCCCCCGTGTCTTCATCGGTGCCTTCCCAGTAGACATCAACTTTCGAAAAGCCCGCTTCCGTCAGCAGCTCGGTGATTTCGGGCAGCGTCCACAGGCGCCAGTCATACACAAAGGCGCGACGCATCTCCGACCCGTCGGGAAACTCAAAATGGATTTCACAGCGCATTGCATGGGTAATCGGGTCAAAGCTGGCCTGGTCCCACACATAGGTGAAATCGTCATATTCCGTGCGCTCCTCCAGCTCGCGATAGGCTTCATAGCCGCCAAAGGCGTCCAGGAAAAGCACGCCGTCTTCCACCAGAAATTCACGCGCGCGGCGAAAATACGCCAGCATGCCGGCGCGGGTCGTGAACAGGTAGTAGCTGAAATTCATGGCCAAAAGCGCGTCGACCCTGGGTGTCTCCACGCTCAGAACATCGCCATGAATCAGCTCAATGCGAGACCGGGCAGCGGCCGGCAGCGGCTCAATATGGTGTTTTTGTCCCCAGCCCAGAACATCGGCGTCAATGTCCACGCCAACCGCACGGTGCGCAGGATCATCAGCCACCCACCAGCTGGCAGTATTGGCCGTCCCGCAAAAGTCCTCGCGGATAAAATTCAGCGGGCGGCCTGTCAGCGACTCAAAGGTTTCGGCAACAAAATCAAGCTCCGCCTCCGGATCCTGGACACTGTCTTCATACAGCCGGTGGCGGTCGGCCTTTCTGGCCATGGTGTTTTTATTATTGCGAATGCGTGACATCGCTCTGACTCCGAACGAAAACATGGGGGCAAAAGACGGGAATGATCAAACCTGTTTTTGTACCGCCGGCCAGGCAGCCTTCAGATAGGCGACCATGGACCAGATGGTCAACGCAGCCGCTAGGACCAGCAGTGTTCGGCCAATCGCCATGACCGGCAGCGCGCCCAGCGGCTCGCCGTACAGCAGGAAGCCGATGGCAATCATCTGCAGAAAAGTCTTGATCTTGCCCAGCCAGGCCACCCTGACGCGTCCCGACTCGCCCAGTTCGGCCATCCACTCACGCAGGGCGGAAATGGTGATTTCGCGCCCGATAATCACGGCTGCCGACAGCGCCAGCACAATTTCGGGGTGGCGCTGCACCACCAGAAGCAGGGCCGCGGCCACCATCAGCTTGTCAGCCACAGGGTCAAGGAATGCGCCAAAGCTGCTGGTCATGTTCCAGCGCCTGGCGATCCAGCCATCAAGACCATCTGTAATGGCCGCCAGCGCAAATATTGTCACGGCCATTTCGTTGGCAGCCGATACAGGCAGGTAAAACACCACAACCAGCACCGGAATCAGCACGATCCGCATCAGGGTCAATACGGTTGGAAATGTCAGGGGCAATGATTTTCTCCGAGGCTGGATGGCGCGGGCATATTATCCCGCAACCCAAGCGCTGTTGTTGCTTCAATTGGCTTGGCAGGCAGAGTCAAGCCTGCCTGAAATGCTCAACGATTGCACGGGCCAGCCTGTCGCTGATGCCGTCAACCCTTGCCAGCTCATCGGCGCCGGCATCGCGAATGCCCTGCAGGCCGCCAAAGGCCTTGAGCAGCGATTGTCGTCTTTTGGGGCCAATGCCCGGCACCTGCTCCAGCGGCGAGGCCTGGGCGCGCTTTTGGCGGCGCTTTCTGTGCCCCGCCACGGCAAACCGGTGGGCCTCGTCACGGATCTGCTGAACCAGGTGCGACGCCGGATGATGCGGCCCGGGCACAACCTCGCGGCCGTGCATGATCAGGCGCTCGTAGCCGGCCTTGCGTGATGCGCCCTTGGCAACGCCCAACAGCGGTGTGGAATCCAGCCCCAACTCTTCAAAAACCGCAGCCGCGCGCGACAGCTGCCCTTTGCCGCCATCAATGATGACCAGATCAGGCAACGATGCCGGATTTTCGAGGCTGCGCCGGTAGCGCCGCCTGAGCACCTGCGCCATGGCGGCATAGTCGTCGCCCGGCTGAATGCCCTTGATATTGAAGCGGCGATACAGCTTTTTCTGCGGACCGGCCGCTCCGAATACGACGCAGGA
Organism: Wenzhouxiangella sp.; assembly: GCA_035301965.1. Lineage (GTDB taxonomy): Bacteria > Pseudomonadota > Gammaproteobacteria > Xanthomonadales > Wenzhouxiangellaceae > Wenzhouxiangella. The sequence goes on from DATGTG010000162.1 coordinate 4,614, forward strand.
CGCCACGGTTTCGGTGCCTGAAATATGGGAAATGTCAAAACACTCAACCCGCTCGGGCAGGCCGGGCAGCTTCAGCAGTTTGGTCAGGGCGACAAACCCGCGCCGCAGATGGTCGTATTCCTCCAGCCGCCGCCGCAGGGCATCACTGGCGTTCGATTTTGCCTGCCTGACCCACTCGGCACGCGTGCCGCGCAGCCGCCAGGACAGGCTGACTGAAGTGCTGCGGCGTGAGCCCAGAGCTTGCGCCCACAAGCCGGCGTCGGCCGGCTCATCCGACAAAAGCAGCTCGGCCGGCGGGCGCCGGTCCGAATAGTATTGGCCGATGAAAGCACCAAGAATATCCGCCGGCGTAAAGTCGGCGTGCAGGTTGCCGGGAAAATGACTGCGCGCGCCCACATTGCGGCCATGCCGAAACTCGACCACGTGAACACAGGCGCGACCCGACTCCACAGCCAGGGCGATCACGTCGATTTCGCCGCTGCCACCCGTCACAAACTGACTGCTGCGAACCTGCTGGACAATGCGAATGCGGTCGCGATAGGCAGCCGCCCGCTCGTAGTCGAGCCTGTCGGCGGCCTGCTGCATGCGGCTGGACAGGTAATTGATGACCTCCTCGTTGCGGCCTTCAAGGAATTGAACGGCCGCCTCCACATCGGCAGCGTAGTCTTCCTTGCTGATATAGCCCACGCACGGCGCGCTGCAGCGGCCGATCTGGTATTGCAGACAGGGCCGCGTGCGGTTGGCAAAAACCGTGTTGCTGCACTGCCTGAGACCGAACAGGCGGTAGATCTGATTGAGCGCCTCGCGCACGGCCCCGGCGCTGGAAAATGGCCCGAAATAGCGGTGCGGCGGTTTGGGCGGGCCACGATAGAAACCAATGCGGGGAAAGTCGTGGTCCAGCTCCAGCCGGATCCACGGATAGCTTTTGTCGTCACGCAAGCTGACGTTGAAGCGCGGTTTCCAGGCCTTGATCCACTCGTTTTCAAGCAGCAGCGCCTCAGCTTCGGTGCGCGTCAGGCTGACCTCCATGCTGGCCACCTTGCGCACCAGCAAATCAAGCCGCGCGCCAAGATTGCGCCGGCTGAAGTAGCTGGCCACCCGCCTGCGCAGGTTGCGCGCCTTGCCGACATAAAGCACCTTGCCGGCCTCATCGCGCATCAAATACACGCCCGGCCCGGTGGTCAGGCTGCGGGCAAATGCACGGCCGTCAAACTCGCTCATTGCAAATTAAGTGTTATGCGCCTCTATAAAGCGTTCAGCCGCGGCCACCAGCATGTCCACAACCTGCCGGAAGCCGTCTTCACCGCCATAATACGGATCGGGCACTTCTTCGACACCGTAATCGGGTGCAAGCTCCATGATCAGCCTGACCTTGGCCCTGTACGGCATCGGGCAGCGCTCGCGCAGCGCCTGCAGGTTGGAGCGGTCCATCGCGTAGATCACGTCAAAGCGCTCGAAGTCCTCGTCAATCACCTGGCGGGCGCGCTGTGCGCTCATGTCCAGGCCCAGCCCCGTCCGATTTCCTGAGAGCGCGGATCCGGCGGGTTGCCGGCGTGGTAGCCGGAAGTTCCGGCTGAATCGGTGTCCATTTGCAAGCCCGCCTCGCCCAGCTTCCAGTCAAACACCGCCTGCGCGGTGGGGCTTCGGCAGATATTCCCAAGGCAAACAAAAAGAAGCTTTTTCATGTTGTTACAAAACAAGGTTAAAGTGGATTTAAAAGCGGAATCAGGCCTTGTTCAGTCTGGCTTCGGCCCGCTTGACGTCCTGTGGTGTATCAATTCCGGCCGGCACATTCTCGGCAGCCCGATCGCAGACAATGGTCCATCCTGCTGCCAGGGCGCGCAGCTGTTCCAGCGACTCCAGCCGCTCCAGCATGGCTTCCGGCAAATTGCGCCATTCCGCCAGGGCGCCCGCCCGATAAGCATACAGGCCCAGGTGGATGCGCGCTTGCAAACGGGGCCAGCCGCCGTCGCGGGCATGCGGAACGGGGCTGCGCGAAAAATACAGCGCCGCGCCGTTGTCGGCCGCCACCAGCTTGACCAGGTTGGGATCCAGCCATTCATCCTCGCTGTCCGCCGCTCGGTACAGCGTCGCCATTTGTGCCCCGGGGCTGGCCGCCAAAAGTTGCGCCACCTGGCGCAGACAGGCCGCCGGCATTTCAGGCTCATCGCCCTGAAGATTGACCACGATGGCGTCATCGGGCAGCTCCAGCCGCTCTGCCGCTTCGGCCAGCCGGTCGGTGCCGGAGCGATGGGTGCTGGAAGTTTTTACGACCCGCCCGCCCTCTGACTCAATCAGCGCCGCCACCCGGTCGCTGTCGGTGGCCACATGCACGCTTTGGGCACCTGCCTTGAGCGCGCAGTCAAGCACGCGCAGAACCAGGGCGCGGCCGGCAATTTTGACCAGCGGCTTGTTCGGCAGCCGCGTTGAGGCCAGGCGGGCCGGAATAAGAATATGAAAATCGGTCATGGCAGCTCAAATTCTTGCACATGTGCCGCTATCGAACGCAGTGCCTCCGATGGCAGCCTGGCCCGGATGGGCAACACCCAGGTTTCCGGCAGGCCGGCAATGCGCTCAAGCTTGACGGCGTCCTTTTCCGTCACCATCAGCGGCCCTTTCAGCGTTTGGACATCGCTTTCCACAAAGTGGTGGTGGTCAGGGAATGCGTGGCGCCTGAAACGGTAACCAAGCGCCTTGAGCAAAGTAAAAAAGCTTTCCGGATTGCCTATGGCGCATACCGCATCAAATTCCGCC
>DATGTG010000163.1:0-8302 GCA_035301965.1 Wenzhouxiangella sp.
CGAAAGCGGGCGCACATCGCCGGCAAACACGCCGTCGGTGGCGGCCACGAGTATGGATTCATGACTTGTCGCCAGGCTGACGCTGACCTGGGTAATGCGCTCATCCAGCGAGCGCACGTAGGCATCGATGGTGCGCAGCAGCTCGACGCGCTGTGCCGGCTGGCCGGCGCTGACCGGATCGGCGCTGGTATAGCGCGCCGGTGGATTTGCGGGACGCCCCACCTGCAGACGGCCGCTGCCGCCGCTGAGCGCAATGGCGCGCGCGCTGCCGGCGGCTTCAAGCAGGGCCGGCAGGGCCAGGGTATCGGCATAGGCAAAGCCGGTGCCGGCGCCGGCCACGGCGCGTACACCCACACCCAGATCGGAATTGTAGCTGCCGCTTTTTACGGCCCCGTCTTCCAGCACCCAGCCTTCGCTGGTGCGCTGCTGAAAGTACAGCTCGCCAAAATCGATCTGTGAAGACACCAGCCGGCCCATGGCCAGCTCCAGTTCCCTTTCGCCCACCCCGGCCGGGGCGAGCAGATGGTCCAGCACTTGTTCAAACATGGTTCACCACATCCGGTCTGCCGGCATGAATTTCAATCCGTTCGATTATCACTGTCAGGTCCGCTGTTCTGTTCTTTCGCTTCTTTCTTTTCAGGATCCGACTCGTCTTCGCGGCGGCTGTAGTCGGGCACCGCCGGACGGGCGTCCACCAGCTGCACAACCGGCGTCTGCCAGGGCCCGGTCACCCGGTAGCGCGCTTCGGCCACGTTTTGCAAGGGCCGGTTGAGCACGCCCTGCAGCAGCAGGCCCGCTGCCGCCCCCGCCGGCCCGCCGGCCAGGCCGCCAATCACCGGCAGGGTGGCGCCCACCGAAGGCTCAACCCGAATGACCTGGTTATAGGTTTGAGCACCGAGATCGGTTTGGCCGGTAACGGTGATGCTGGCCGAAGGCGATTTGAGCACCAGCCCGCCGGTGGTGGCAACCCCTTTTTCCAGATCAAACCCGCCTTCAATGCGGTCAAAGCTGAGCCCCTGGCCAAACACGTCCCGAAAGTCCAGCATCAGGCGGCGCGGAACGGCGCTCAGACTGATCAGGCCGATCAGTCGTCCGGCGCCCGGCTGTGCATCCAGAATGCGCCCGTTGTGCATGGCCAGCTCAAGCTGACCGTCAAGGCGCGCCAGGGCAAAATCCGAAGGCGATCCCGGCCAGCTGCCGCGCAGGCTGACCTCACTCAAGGCGCTGTCCAGGCGCGTTTCCAGCCCGAGCACGTCCAGCAGGTCAGACAGCCTTTCCGTACTGAGCCGACCTTCAAATTCCGTCACCGGCTGCGCCTGCCTGACTATCCAGCGCCCGTGTCCGTTCAGCTTCAGGGAGGGACCTTCCACTTCCAGAAGCTCAAACTCCATGCCTTCGCTGCGCGCATGGCTTTCCAGGCGCAGGCGGCCAAGATCGAACCCGTTGAGCCGCAGCGATTCAATCAGCATGTGCAGGGGCGGCAGCTCGGTGGGCACCCGGCTTTCGATCATGGACAGCTGACCGGCCACAACTGGGTCCGCTGACAGCGGATCGTCAGCGGCCGGCCCCTTCAGCGCGACATGCTTGAGGTCGGCACTGAGAACGCGGCCGGAATCGACCGGCAGGGGCACCACCATATGCCCTTCTATAGACGGCCCGGACAGATCCATTTGCCAGCTGGCCGCCTTGCGCAAGCCCCTGACGGCAACGTCTTCAAGCCGCCAGCGGCCGTGATCGATTCGATCGATATCCAGCTGCAGCCAACCGCTTGAATCATCTCCGCTCAGATCGGGCAACAGATTTGAAAACCGGCGGCTCCACGGTTGAATGGATAAATGTTCAAGGTGCCCCGTGACATTGAACCCGCCGCCAACAGGCAGTGAAGGTGCAGGGCTTTCCAGCCCGACGGCCAGCGCCAGCCGTCCGGCGCCGCTGTCGACCTCGACGTTCAGCAGCGACCCCAGCGCGGCTTCCAGCTGCACGGCGTCATCATTCACGCCAAGGCTGGCGCGCAGCTGGCGCGGCTGCCAGGCCGGCTTGTTCAGCGGTGCCGGCAGATCAAGTGCCGTTCCCACCAGGTCGGACTGAAGATTCAGGCGCCAGCCGCTGCCACCACGGCCATCAAGCTGTGCGTGCCACCAGGACGCACCGTGGATGTCTCTGGCCGGCTTGCCGGCCCATGATTCGTCGCTCAGCAGCCGCGCAACCGAAACATGCCCGCTGGCCCGCAGCTGTGCCGGCGTGGTCAGGTCGGCTTCCAGACGAACGGGCTCATTTGTTTCGCCCAGGACCAGCTGTGCGGGAAAGATTTTTTCACGATCAAAGTCCAGCCGCCCGTTGAGGTCGGGGAAAACCATTCCGGCGGCGGGCAGCGTCAGCGTGGCATCGCTGAAATCAAGCTGTCCGGCCAGCCACCAGTCGCCCATGTTTCTGACCGGCAGCTTCAGATCCAGCTTCAAATCTGCCCGGCCCGAAGCTGCGACCGGCTGCGCATAGGTTTCCAGCATATCCAGCGGCAGGCCGGCAACCACTGCACGCAGCTGCTCGGCATCGGCATCCGGAACTTTCAGATTGATACCGATGACCGGCTCGGACAGGTCATTGATGACCACCTGCTCCGAACGGATTGCCAGCGGCCCCAGATAGCCGCTGTCAATGCGACCATGCAGGGCGCGACCGACAAAATCTACCTGCCCCGCCAGGCCCTTTCCCTGCGGCCAGCCGGGCCAGAAAGCCAGGGTGGCATCGCCAAATTCGGCGTGCGTTTGAAATGCACCGCTGTGCCACTGTCTGAAGGGGTGGCCCAGGCGGACATGATAGTTGAGCCATCCCTTCGCGCTGCCGACCTCCAGCAGCGCGTCGTCAAGCCAGTCAAGAGCCACTGGCGGTATCTGGCCCGCCGGCAGCCAGGGACGCGGATCCACCGGGCCGGCGCGATCGGCCACAATGACAAAATCGAGAAATGGCCGCCCGCCGCCAAGCCAGATCCAGCCGTTGGCGTGCGCTTCGGCTTCGGGCCGACGGGCGCGAACGTCAACCAGTTCAATCGCACCCGGCGCGGCCACCACCGTGCCGCTGATGGCGTCGGCATCAATGGGCCGGCGCATTTTCATGGGCCAGTCAAGCACGGGGCTGCCGCTCACCTCGGCGGCGGCGCGATCGCCGTCAAGCTTCAGCCTGGCGTCCAGCCCGCTCAGGCCCAGCCGGTCACCGGGCATGTCAATTTCAAAACCCGTAACGGCCCCGGAAAAACGATGCAGCGATCCGGGGTGCTCATACAGGACTTCGAGCTGGCTGACCTGGCCTGCAACAGCCCGGGGCCACTGAGTCCACCGGCTCAGCCAGCGGCTGCCCAAGGTATGCAGTGCGGCCAGATCGATGCCGGGGGCCTCCACGGCGGTGCGCTGCCCGCTGTGGGCCAAAACCAGGCCATCGACAACCGTTTCGTGGTTGTGCTCAAGCCCGATCAGCTCGATGTCGGTGCGGCGCTCGCTGCGCTCGGCGCGCAGCGAGCCGCCAAGTTCGAAGCCGGCATGGTCGGCAAGCACAAATCCGGCGTCAACAGCCGTGTGCCCGCCCGATTGCCAGTCAAAGCCTATATTCAAATCGAGAAAATCCGGCCCCGGCTGGACAAAATCCGGAAGCACCCGCTCCAGTCCAAGCGCATTCAGCTGCAGCTGCTGCATGTCGATCTCGCCCGCTGCGGAATGCAGCTTCCCGCCCTGCTCACGACCAGTCAGCGCAATGGAAAAATGACCGTGCGCATCGCCGGCAAGGCTGGCGCGCGCCATGACAACGGTTTGCTCATTGCGGCGCCGAAAAAAGCCTTCGCCAACCAACAGCTCCACAGCGGGCAGATTCTGTGGCCGGACGCGAATACGCGCATCGCGCATGTACAGATCCAGCGCCATGGTTCCGCCACCGCCGCCAACGGCTGACAGCCGGTCACCGCGGGCAAAACTGAGGCCCCAGCCGCCGTCGGCATTCTCGCTCAGCGTCATGTCCAGCCCCAGCACAACCAGCCTGAACACGCCCGCACCGCGCCTGAACAGCGCAGCAAGGTCCAGTTCGAGCCGGGCCTGGTCGAGCGCGATCAGCGGAGCGGCTTCCGGCCCCGCCCGCACCTGATGCAGGGTTATTTCCGGGGTCAGTCGCGGCCAGCGGGCCTCCACCTGCCCAATGCTTGCGGGCTGGCCCAGACTGTCGGCCAGCCGCTGTTCCAGCCACGGACGCAGGTGGTCGGCCAGCGGGGTCAGCGCGCGCCCCATGCCCACCACAACACCGGCGGCGATAATGATCACCGCCGCGCTGCCAAACAGCCAGCGCTGCAGCTTGATCAGCAGCCGTTGCCGGCCGCTGTTTTCAGCCCCGCCCTGTTCCGGCCTCGGACTCAAAGCAGCACAACATCAAACTGGTCGTGGCCGTACTGCTCTTCCGGCTGCAGGTGAAAGCCGGTATTGAGCTGCTCGATCAGTTCCAGAATCGAATCCTGGTATTCCTCGAAGATACGGTCAATGACCTCCGGAGCGGCCATGATTCGCAGCTCGCCGGTTTCAAACTGGCGCACGGCCCGCATGATTTCACGAAAGATTTCGGCGCATATGGCATCAACGCTCTTGATGCGGCCCATGCCGCTGCAGGTTGGGCAGGGCCGGCACAGGCGCCGCTCCAGGCTTTCGGTAGTGCGCTTTCTGGTCATTTCAACCAGCCCCAGCGATGATATGGAAGACACCGTGGTGCGCGCCCGGTCACGCGCCAGCGCACGCTTGAGCGTTGCCAGCACCTGGTTTTTGTGGGATTCATCGACCATGTCGATGAAATCAATGACGATGATGCCCCCGAGATTGCGCAGACGCAGCTGGCGGGCAATGGCCTGGGCCGCTTCAAGATTGGTCTTGTAAATGGTCTCCTCCAAGTTTCTGTGACCCAGGTAGGAGCCGGTGTTGACGTCGATGGTGGCCATGGCCTCGGTCTGGTCGATGACCACATAACCGCCCGACTTGAGCGCCACGCTGCGCTTGAGCGCGCGCCTGATCTCGTCTTCAACCCCGTACAGGTCAAACAGCGGACTGTCCCCATCGTACAGCTCGATGCGGTCGGCCCATTCGGGGAAAAACTCGCCGGCAAAGCGGACCGCCTGCTGGCGGGTGTGACGATCGTCGATGCGCACCTTTTCGATGTCGGCGTCCATCAGATCGCGCAACGAACGGTACGGCAGCGACAGCCCTTCGTGCACCAGCTGCACCGAGCGCGCGGCCGCTGCATCGGCCTTGATGCGCGGCCACATGCGGCGCAGGTATTTCAGATCGCGCGCCAGGGCCGCCGCATCAACGCCTTCGGCCTTGGTGCGCACAATATAGCCGTGCTGGGCATCGGGGCCGGTCAACTCCGCCACCAGTTCACGCAGGCGCTCGCGTTCCTCATCTTCCTCAATGCGCACCGATACACCAATGCCCGGCATTTCCGGCAGCAGCACCAGATAGCGCGACGGAATGCTCAGCTGGGCCGTCAGCCGCGCGCCCTTGCTGCCCAGCGGATCCTTGAGCACCTGAACCAGCAAACGCTGGCCACCGCGAATCAGTTCATCGATGCGCGGCTCGGGCGGCGGTTCGGTGCCTGTTCCGGACTGCGGCTCCAGCCTGCGCGGACCAATGTCGGAGACGTGCAAAAAGGCGGCGCGCTCCAGGCCAATATCGACAAACGCCGCCTGCATGCCGGGCAGCACGCGCTCGACCCGCCCCATGTAGATATTGCCCACATGGCTGCGCCGGCGGCTGCGTTCCAGATACAGTTCCTGCAGCTGGCCGCTTTCCACCACCGCCACCCGGTGCTCGGTGGGCGAAATATTGATCAGGATTTCATCACTCACGACCGCGGTTCCCGCCTGTTGGATGGTTCTGCTGCAACGATATCACCGCACGGCCGCCCGGGGCCGCTTTCATGCGGCAGCGGGGAACAGACCGGCGGCCGCCAGCAGGCGCGCGGTTGCGTTCAGGGGCAGCCCGACAACGCTGCTGTAGCTGCCGGCAATGGACTTGACCCAAATGCCGGCCGCACCCTGAATGCCGTAGGCGCCGGCCTTGTCAAAAGGCTCGCCGGAGCGAATGTACCCGTCAATCCACCAGGGCGGCAAATCATCAAACTCAACCAAAGTCGCACTCGTGTGATGATCATGAATACGACCATCGGCGGCCAGAGCGACGGCGGACAGCACCCGGTGGGCCCGCCCGGAAAGGCGTTTCAGCATGGCGCCCGCCTCATGCTCATCGGCGGGCTTGCCCAGGCATTCGCCGTCAAGAACAACCACCGTGTCGGCACCAAGAACAAACCCGCCGGCTTCGCCGCCCACGGCCAGCGCCTTTTGCCGGGCCATGCGCGCCACATAGTCCGGCGCGCTCTCGCCGCTATGAATGGCTTCGTCAATTTGCGCCGGAACAATGTCAAACGGCAGCCTGAACAGCGTTAGCAGCTCGTGCCGCCGGGGCGAAGCCGACGCAAGGATCAGGCGCGGCCTGCGATCACGGTCTGACATGATTTTTGACCCCGGAATGCCCCGGCTCAGGGCTCGGTGCCGGCCTTGACGGCGGCGGTGGCCGCCCACAGTTTCTCGAGGTTGTAATAGGCGCGGGTCTGCGGCTGCATGACATGCACAATGACATCGGCCAGATCAACCAGCACCCATTCACCGCCATCGGCGCCCTCGACGCCCAGCGGCTGATGACCCTCGCTTTTGCTGCGCTGCACCAGCCGGTCGGCAATGGCGCCCACATGGCGGGAGGAATTGCCCGAGACAATGATCATGTAGTCGGCAAAGCTGCCGCGATCCATCAGGTCGATGACCTCAATGTCCTCGCCCTTGGCATCTTCGGCCACTTCAACCGCCATGTCGCGCAATGCCTGCGGTGAAAGCAAATCGCTGTTTTCCAAAAACTCACCCTTGATGAAATACTGAGCCCATTTTACGCCTTGTGGCGGCGGCTTTCAGCCGCGCCATACAAATCATGCTCGCGAATATAGCCGAGCACGCTGTCGGGCAGCAGAAAACGCGGGTTTTTGTCTTTCGCCACCAGGGCCCGTATGGCAGTGGATGAAATCGCCAGCGGCGTAATCTCAAGGCGCAAAACGGAGCCTGAGGCCGCCCCAAGGAGCGCGGACGATCCGTCGACCCGCCGGTCGGACAGCAGTCTTTCAGCTTCGGGTGCGTAATCGGCGCGGCTTTGCGGGCGACGCATGATGACAAGATGAGCCAGGTCGAGCAGATCGCGCCAACGGTGCCAGCGGTGCAGCTGGTTGGCCGCATCCTGACCGACGCAAAATGCCAGCGGACGCTCAGCGCCGATTTCATTCCGCAGCGATTCCAGCGTTTCAACTGTCCATGAAGAGCCCGGGCGCTGCACCTCGCGCGCGTCAACGCGCAGATCCGGCCACGCCGACAGCGCCAGCCTGAGCATGGCCAGTCGGTGGCGGGCCGATGCGTCCGGGGGCTGGCGGTGGTCGGGCCGGCCGGCCGGAATCAGCCGGAAGTCATCGGCCCCGAGCTGTTCATTTATTTCCGATGCAGCTCTAAGATGTCCGAAGTGAACGGGGTCGAAGGTGCCCCCAAACATGACGGTCAGCCGGTTCATGCAGCCAGGTACTCCGGTCTGCCCGCCGCCAGGCCAACGCACAGGCGCTCCAGGCCAACCCAGAAGTCGTCGCTGCTGCTGGACTTTGACTGCTCGTCCAGCTGCGACAGTCGCGCCAGCGCCTGACGCACGATGGAGGGCGAAAACGTGCGCGCGGCCTCGGCCAGCGCCTGCTGCCTGCCGGGCCAAACACCCAGCTTGCTGAACGCCTGCCGGGCCGGCATGGTTTTGGACAGCACCTGGAAACCGCCGACCGCCTGCAGCTCACGCGCCAGTGCGCCAACAACCAGCGGTGGCGCCGTGTCGGCTTCGAGCAGGCCCCGTATGCAGCGCAAGGCCGGTCCGGGCTGCCGGGCCAAAACCAGCTCAACCAGCCTGAAACTGTCAAAGCGGGCGCTGTCGGCAACCGCCGCGCGTACATCCTCAAGCCGCGGCTGCGTGCCCGAATACAAAATGGCCAGGCGCTCGATTTCCTTGTCGGCTGCCAGCAGGTTGCCTTCCAGGCGGCGCACCAGAAAATTGCCGGTCTGTGAATCCACCCGCAGCCCGCGCGCCGCCAGGCGCTGGCTGATCCAGGCGGGCAGGCGCGCCGGTCTGATTTTCCAGCACGGGACATAAACACCCGCCTTGTCCAGCGCTTTGGCCCAAGCCGTTCTTTCGCTGGCCAGGGCCCAGTC
>DATGTG010000164.1:0-6929 GCA_035301965.1 Wenzhouxiangella sp.
GCTGGAACATCGGCGAGCCCATTGTTGATGCTTACCACAATCAAACAGGCAGAGCGGGCTATGTCCTGAGTGAAAACGCCTTTTATGACGGCGTGGGCGAGGACGCGTCCTATGACAGGGAAGCCCGGACCGGGCACATCATTCCGGTCAACAAAACCCGGCCGATGCGCACCGAAGATGCCGGCAAGGACATGACCATTGCCTGGTACCGGCGCAACGCCAAGGGCATCTACTGGCCGCAGCGGGCCATGCAATATCAGCCCGACTGGCCGCTGGATCCGGACCGAATCATCATTGCCAGCGAACAGGGTGGAGAAGTGCTTGGCCAGGCCCCCCTGGACCCGCAGGCGTATCCCGATCTGACCATTTACCAGCAGCCCCTGGTGTCCGAGCCGGGCTACAGCCCCAACGCCGCCCACGCGTTTTTTGCGCCGTCCAACACCGGCAGCGGGATTTTGGCGCTGTTTGCGCTGCGCGCCGATTTCGGATTGAATCTGCCCGATGATCTGACCGCCGCCACCGATCCCTACGTCCTCATCAAATACTGGAACGAGGATTTGGAGCGCTGGGACTTTCGCATTTACTACGTGACTGCCACGGGTGCGGGATTTGACAAGTTTGAGTATGGCGGCGAAGCAGGCACGGCGGTTACCCCGCCCTATCCGTTGTCAACCTTGCCCGGCTGTGATGAAACCCGGGCCGTGGGTCAGGCCATCAATGACTCGCAGCCGCCGCCACCCTTTTTCAAGGACTACAAAAATGGCCTGTGGAGCAAATCGGCCGGTGATGGAGAAATCCTGTTCTGGTACCCGCTGCAGGAAGGCTTTGCCTATGACATCACCAACAGCGATTTCCCCGCCGCCGAGGTCGGGCAGTGTGTGCCGTGGATGGCGCGACTGCCGAAAGAGGCCGGTGGCACATCTTCGCCTGTTGAGCCCCTGGCGGTCAGCTACAATTTTTCGTGGCCGGCGGATCCGCCGCAGCTGATTCCCGGCGAAAGCCTGCTCAAGCAAAAGCGCGGCTTGCCCAATATCTACGAGCAGGATGCGGTTGAGGTGGTCTTTGACGAGCACCGCGAAGCCATGGAAGCGTCGGGCGGCGCCGAGCCTGCAGACACCCTGGTGCAGCTGATTGACCCGCTCAATCCACGCTTTGTCTACCTTGAAAGCCTTGAAGGCCTGGGCACCAAGCTGGATTCTGAAACCGGCTGGGAAATCATCATGGGCGATGAAGACGGGATGATGAGTCTGCCGGTGTCCATTCGTGAGCGGCTGCGCTATGACCCGCTCGACAAGCGCCTGATATTCAGCGGCAAGTTTGATGACACCATTGCCGGTGAGCCCATGCTGCTGATCAACATCATGAGCTTCCGCGAGGCGCGCCAGCTCAAGGTTCTGGACGGCAGCGCAGAGGATGAGGCGGAAGATTCCACCAACGCCTGTCTGGATGCCGGCGAGCCCTGCAAGTGGGCTGAGGCGGTGGAAGCCCTGCTGCGCCTGACGCGCAACCCCCACGGCATCGAAAAGATCTGTGTGGAAAGCCGGATCAACCCAACCAGCGGCGTGCGCGAGTGCCTGCTGCCCAGGCCGGTGGAACGCGGCGAGCTGCTGGCCGCCTTTGAACCGGACCTGCCCGAGGGCGATGAGGAAAACCAGGGCTTTATAAAACCGTACAAGGCCACCGGCGTTCAGGCTGCGCTGAGCGCGGGCGCCACCGAAAGCGTCGGCTGGGTCACAGTCGCGTTCAACAACGATGAGACCCTGAGCCCGGCGCCGGTCAGCATGGAGATCATCCGCGTGGACTGCCTGGCTCAACCGCCGCCGCCCGAGCCGGCTGACATTTATTCCAGTTATCAGGGTCAGCTCAACGTCATCATGCCCGACGATATTTTCGACGAGCAGCTGACGCTCAGGCACTCCGGCGATTTTGGCGGCGATCCCGATGCGCTGGAGTTCGAATGGTTCTTTCACCCCGATGAGGACGGCACGCCGCCGTTTCCGTTGCCCGACCCCGACAGCGGGCAGCTGGCCGGTTGGCAAAGCCTGCCGGTGGGTGACGGCAAGGGTGCCATCGAAGTCACCGTCGAAGGGGCCAATATCCAGACCCTGTCCGATAACTGGTATGTGGCCCGCTACCGCGGTTTGCCGGTGTGCAACAACCAGTCCGAGTGGAGCCTGTGGGCCGGCGGACCGGGCGCCACGCCCACCGACCAGCGGGCCCAGCTGGGCCTGGGCTGGGTCAAGCGCGTGGTTGACCGGCTCAATCCGTTCGAGGCCCGGGTCCAGGATTTCCATTCGTCTGAAACCAACACCTACGCCAGCATGCTCACCCAGCTGGGCGAGCGCTATGAAGGCGACATTCCGCTGACGTCCAACCCCGAGGTTCTCAACAACATCGGGCTGATCGAGGCCTACACAACCGTGATGCGCCGCGCCATGGACCTGTCGGTCAATGCTGTGCCGCCGGTGGACTACGGGCCGGTCAACAAGGCCATTCTCAACGTGGCCACCCGCCTTGCCGACTTTTATGCCCTGCTGGGCAACGAGGCTTACGCCGATGCCCAGGATCCCACTGTTGGGGTAATGACCAGCGGCGAGTTTTCCAGCATGGCGCCGACCATCCATGCCTTTGAAAATCAGCTGGCATCAGTGCTTGAGGAAGAACTGGTGCTGCTGCGCGGCCGCGACGACTCACAGGCCGCCACGTCGGCCAACCCGGTCTACAACCGCCTGTACTGGAACTTTACCAAAGGTGACGGTGAAACCGCCTATGTGCTCAATTACGACATTGGCGACATGAACAGCGACGGGGTGATTGATGAATTCGACGCCCGCATTCAGTACCCGCAGGGCCACGGCGATGCCTGGGGCCATTATCTGACCGGCATCAAGACCTATTACGACCTGCTGCGGCACTCCTTCTTTACCTGGGAGCCCACCCAGGAGGCCGTGCCGGTGGCGGGGGTACCCCTGCAGGTGGACTATTTCGACGAGCGCAAGTTTGCCACGCTGGCGGCAGCCAAGGCCCGCACCGGCGCCGAAATCGTCAACCTGACCTATCGTCAGTTTTATGTTGAAGACCCGACCGCTCAATGGCAGGGCTACAAGGACAACAATGACGAGCGTGCCTGGGGGCTGTCGGAATGGGCGCGTCGCGCCGGTCAGGGGGCCTACTTCGACTGGGTGGTGGGCAACGCCATCCTGCCCGACGAGGATCCCGATCCGGGCAATGGTGGCATTCAGAAGGTCGACCGCACCACGGTCGAGGAGCTGAGCGAAATTGTTGCCAACTTTGATTCCATCCAGCAGAAACTCGACCAGGCCGATCGCGGACTCAACCCGCTCGGGCTGGCCAAGAACGTGGTGCCTTTTGATATTGATCCCGATGCCGTGGTCAATGCTGGCAGCACGCATTTTGAGCAGGTTTACGATCGCGCCGTGGCCGCGCTCGACAACGCCGTCAAGGTGTGGGATTTTGCCAACCAGATCAATCGCATGCTGCGTTTCAACCAGGATGACGTGGACGATTTGGCGGACAACGCAACGGCCAACGAAAGAAACTATAAAAACCGGCTGATTGAAATCTACGGCTACCCATATTCCGATGACATTGGCCCGGGTGGTGTTTACCCGGCCGGCTATGACGGGCCTGATACCTACCACTACATGTACATCGATCTGCTGGAAATGGCCGGCAAGGACGGCAACGACATGCTCGACGGCTTCAACATGGACGGAGATGTCAGGATTCAGCGTTTTGACGCGGCCTACGAACCCCTGTCAGGCGGCGTCAACTTCTTTGATTTCGACCCCGACAAGGCCTTTTGGGAGCACGATTGTTCATCGGCGCCGACCAAAGATGGCTGTGCGCTGGGTTCAACCCCCAAGGGACAGGTTCTGGATGTTGAAATGGTGACCTATGATTCGCCCGCTTTCGGTTTCACTTTCGGCAAACCGCCGGAATGGAAAGGCCAGCGCCGCGCCACCGGGTCATTGCAAAACATCCTGCACGACATGTTCATGGCGCGCCTGGATCTGCAGCGCTCGGTCAAGGAGTATGAAAATCTGCGCGCCGAACTGACCGGGTTGGTGGATACCATCCAGGCAACCTTCAACGTGCGCGACGAGCAGATGCAGATCGCCAACAACGAACGCAAGACGCTCAACCAGCTGCATATCGCTGTGCAGACCATGACGCAAAGCGCCAAGGCGGTCAAGACAGCGGGCAACCTCGCCGCCAAGCTGATGGACAAATCGTCCGAGTGTATTCCAAAGTCCATCATCGTCGGGCTGGCCGGCGGTGGTGACACCTTGTCTGTCGCGCGCTGCACCATGAAAACGGCCAGCGTCAGCATCAACAATGTAACGGACACAATCGGCGAAGGACTGGAGCTGGCGGCCAACAGCACTGCGGCCGGTGCGCAGGATGTGTCCCAGCTGGCCGCGATTAAAACACAGGTGCTCGACTCGCGCCTGGAGATGTTTAACCTGCGCGGCCAGTTTGACGAAATGGTCAGACGCGAGCCGCTGCTGCGAGCCGAAATGTACGCGCGAGCCGAAACCATCCAGCAGCTGTATCGCAAGTATCTCGAAGAGCTGGCGCGCGGGCAGCGCATTACCGCTGAAATGGTTCAGTTCCGCAAGTCCGGCGCGGCGGCCGTGCAGGAACACCGCTACAAGGACATGGCGTTCAGGGTGTTTCGCAACGATGCGCTGCAGAAATACCGCGCCGCGTTTGATCTGGCCGCCCGCTATGCCTACCTGGCAGCGTCTGCCTACGATTACGACACCAACCTGTTGGGCACGGATTCGCGTGCCGGGCGCAAGTTCCTGACCGATATAGTCCGCGAGCGCTCCATTGGCCAGATTCTGAACGGCAAGCCGGTGCCCGGTTCGCGCGGGCTGGCCGATCCGCTGGGCCGTATGGCTGCCAACTATGAGGTTCTCAAGGGCCAGATGGGCTTCAACAATCCGCAGGAGGAAACCAACCGGTTCTCGCTGCGGCGCGAGCTGTTCCGCATTGAGGACACGCCCGAAGGCGATGAAAAATGGCGCCGGATTCTTGAAGAGGCGCGCGTCGATGACCTGTGGGCGCTTGAAGAATTCCGCCGCTTTGCGCGTCCGCCGCAGCCTGAATCCCAGGGCGCGCTGCCGGCTTTGGTGTTCCGGTTCCCGACCACGGTCAGCTTTGGTCTCAACCTGTTCCACTGGCCGCTGGGGCCGGGCGACAGCACCTATGATGCGTCGCGGTATTCAACCCGCATTCGCTCGGTGGGCACCTGGTTCCGCGACTACGCTGACCTGTCATTGACGGAAACGCCGCGCGTCTATCTGTTCCCGATTGGTGCCGACGTGCTGCGCTCGCCATCGCACAGCGACTTTTCAACACGCGAATGGCAGGTCATCGATCAAAAACTGCCGGTGCCTTTCCCCATTGGTTCGCAACAGCTGGAAAATGCCAACTGGCTGCCTCTGGCCGATACGCTGTCGGACTCGTTCAACGAGATTCGCCGCTATTCCCAGTTCCGTGCCCACCATTTCTCCGAGCCGTTTGACGGCGGCCAGGTGGTGGCCGACAGCCGCCTGATCGGCCGCTCGGTCTGGAACCGTGAATGGGTGCTGATCATCCCCGGTGGCGGGCTGCTCCATGACGCCGAGGAAGGCCTTGACACGTTTATCAACGGCGAGCTGGTGCCCGGCTCGGATGAGCGGGACGGCGATGGCGTCAGCGATATCCGCATATTTTTCACAACCTACTCCTATTCGGGGGACTGATCATGATCAGGACCACACAAGGCAACATACGCCAATCCAGAATTCTCGTCGCGCTGCTTGCCCTCGCTTTTTTCATGGCGGGCGGATTGCAGGCATCCATTTCGGAACCCGACCACATCCTGTATGGACAGGTCAGCTGGTTTGGTGAACCCGTGCCGGATGGCGAGCTGACCTTGCATATAACCGGTGATGACCGGCCAGTTGCCCGCTACGTGCTTAACTCCGACCCGGCCCTGGGCAGCCAGTACGCGCTGCGCATACCCATGTATTCCAATGGTGAGCGCACTGCCGGCACGGCCCGGACCGGAGATGAGGCCGTGATTTTTCTTGATCAGGAAATGCTGGCTCTGGTTGAAATCGGCGAGCATGGTACGGCCTTGCGCATGGACCTTGATCCCGTCAATCTTCAGGACCTCAAGGCGCTGTCCATCAACGACATCCAGGTGGCCGAAGGCGGTGAGGGTGAAACAACCACCGCCGAGTTTTCGGTGTCCATCTCCGAGCCGCTCGAAGAGGCGGTCAGCTTTAGCTGGGGCACCCGCAACGGTGACGGTGAAAATGCAGCCATTGGCGGCAGCAGCTGCGGCAGTGGCGCAGACTATATCGAAGCGTTTGGCAGCGGCCATATTGCCGCCGGCAATGTGGAAACCGGCATTGAAGTACAGGTCTGCGGCAATGATGAGCCCGACGGCAATCGACACTTTTATGTGGAATTGTCCAACCTGTCGGACAACGTTTCACCCTTCAAGACGCTGGGCGAGGCCGTCATTATTGACAACGACACCCTGCCGCAGCTGCATGTCGAAGACATTTCAGTTGTCGAGCCGCCGGTTGGCCAAAGCCGCCAGGCCTATTTGCGCGTCAGCCTGAGCGCGCAGTGGGACAATGCGGTCAAGGTTGACTGGGCCACCGGCGACGGCACGGCCAGCGCCGGCCTGGACTACGTGGCCGACAGCGGAACGCTCAGTTTTGCGCCCGGCCAGCAAAGCGCCAGCATTCCCGTCACCGTACTGGCCAACGCCAGTGCGCAGGGCACGCGCCAGTTTCATGTTGACCTGTCCAATCCGGTTGAGGCAACCCTGGCGCGCAGTCGGGGCCATGCGCTCATCCTCGACTCGGCGCAAACCCTGGTGCATGTGGAAACACACAAAAACG
>DATGTG010000165.1:0-3187 GCA_035301965.1 Wenzhouxiangella sp.
CACTCTGACGTGCTCGGGCGGCGCCGGCAAAAAACGACTGCGGGCAAGAAGACATGCCCGCTTTGTGCAGCATGACGGCGAAACGCAGCCTGCACCGGGCTGGCCATGCGCAGCGGCCGGCTCTTGCCTTGCGGTGCATAATGCAAAACCACGCCGCCAAAACCCGGTCGCCGGCTTTCCGGGCCTGGGCGCTGGCGGCCATTGCAGCTATTGCCGCCGCAACGGTCAAATGCCGAACGTGGGCCATGGCCACCCCTTTCCTGGTCGTGTTGCGTTGCGCAGCATTGCTGTGCAATTTCACCCTGAATCATTTTTCTTTCGCCACGCTGAATTGCATCGGAATCTCCCGGAATTTTTTTGGCCGACGCATGTATTAATATTGACTAATGCAAAGCCCGGCGCGATGGCCGGGCCAAAACAGCCTTCGGATTTTGAGGGAGTAAGTCCATGCAGCCCAAGCGCGCCTTGCGCCCAGCGATCCTGCCGTGAGCCGTTTTGATCGTTTTTCGGGCCTGGGCCGTTTTCACGCGCTCTTTGGCCGCGAACCCATACTTGAATCCGTCACCCGTGCCCGGCGCGCGCCGAGGCCGCCGAAGGCGTTGAGCCAGCGCCTCACAGAGCGCGCACTTTGCCCGCCCGAGGATTTATTTGCGCAGTTGGGCACGTCGGAACAGGGGCTGGGCGATAGCGAGGCCCGGGCGCGGCTGCAAGAACACGGGCCCAACGACGTTGAGCAAGACCACCCTCCGGCATGGTGGCATCATCTGTGGGTCAGCTACCGCAATCCTTTCAACCTGCTGCTGACAGTGCTGGCGGCGATGTCGCTGCTTACGGGCGACGTTCAGGGTGCGCTGGTCATTGCTTTCATGATCGTGCTGGCCACGCTCATTCATTTCTTTCAGGAGCGACGCTCCAACCAGGCGGCGCAGGCGCTTAAGGAGCGAGTGAGCAACACGGCCACAGTGCGCCGCCGCAGCGAGAGCGGCGCCGTACGCGAGCTTGAAATTCCGGTGAAGGACCTGGTGCCAGGTGACATGGTGCTGCTGTCGGCGGGCGACATGGTGCCGGCCGACTGCCGCGTTTTGCAAGCCACCGATCTGTTCCTGGGCCAGTCGGCCCTGACGGGCGAGTCCCTGCCTGTAGAAAAGTTTGCGCACCCGGGCACGACAGATACCTCGGCACTGGAAATGCCCAACCTGGTGTTTATGGGCACCAACGTCATTTCCGGCACAGCAACTGCAGCTGTACTGTCAACGGGCCGGGGCACCTACTTCGGCGCGCTGGTTGCCCGCGCCACGCATGTGGCCAGCGCCGGCGAGCCCAACGCCTTCCAGCTCGGCGTCAATCGCGTGAGCTGGCTGCTCATCCGCTTTGCGCTGGTTATGGTGCCGCTGGTTCTCCTCATCAACGGCTACACCAAGGGTGACTGGCTGCAGGCGCTGCTGTTTGCACTGTCTGTAGCGGTGGGGCTAACGCCCGAAATGCTGCCCATGATCGTCACCACCACCATGGCGCGCGGTGCGGTAATGCTGGCGCGCCACCAGGTTATCGTCAAGCGGCTGGATGCAATCCAGAGCTTTGGTGCCATGGACGTGTTGTGCACTGACAAAACCGGCACCCTGACGCAGGACAAGATCGCCCTGGCGCGCCACACCGACGTGGCCGGCAATGATTCCGATGAAGTGCTGGCGCTGGCCTGGCTCAACAGCCATTTCCAAACGGGGCTTAAAAACCTGCTCGACCGCGCCGTGCTCGACCACGTCGAGCTCAAAACTGAATTAAACGTGGCGCGCGACTATCGCAAGATAGACGAGATCCCCTTCGACTTCGATCGCCGCCGCATGTCGGTGGTGGTGTCCGAACGCGAACACCACCATGAACTGATCTGCAAGGGCGCGGCCGAAGAACTGTTTGATATCTGCACGCGAGTGCACCTCGACGGCCATGAGTGGCCGCTGGACACGGCCCGTCGCAAGCGCTTCCTGGGCGTCTTGCGCGGCCTCAACGAACAGGGGCTGCGCGTAGTTGCGGTGGCAATGAAAGAAATGCCGCCCGAACAGCGGGCCTATTCCGTAGCGGATGAGTCGGATCTGACCCTGATGGGCTTCATTGCCTTTCTTGATCCGCCCAAGGAATCAACCGCGCCGGCGCTGCAGGCGCTGGCCAGGCACGGGGTTGCCGTCAAGGTCATCACCGGCGACAACGAACTGGTGGCGCGCGAGGTCTGCCGCCAGGTGGGACTGGACGTGGCCGGCGTCCTGCTTGGCGCTCAAATCGACGCCATGGACGAGGCAGCCCTGGCCCGGGCAGTACAGGCCAACACCATCTTCGCGCGCGTCTCGCCACTCAACAAGGAGCAAATTGTGCGCAGCCTGCGCGAGCAGGGCCACGTGGTCGGCTTCATGGGCGACGGCATCAATGACGCACCCGGCCTGCGCGCGGCCGACATCGGCATCTCGGTTGACAGCGCAGTCGACATCGCCAAGGAAGCAGCCGACATCATCCTGCTGGAGCGCAGCCTTATGGTGCTTGAACGCGGGGTGACAGAAGGACGCAAAACCTTTGCCAACATGCTCAAGTACATACGCATGACCGCCAGCTCCAACTTCGGCAACGTCTTCTCGGTGCTGATAGCCAGCATTTTCCTGCCCTTTCTGCCCATGCTGCCCCTGCATCTATTGATACAGAACCTGCTCTACGACATCTCACAAATTGCCATTCCGCTTGACAATGTCGATGAAGACCAGCTGCGTCGCCCCCTGCAGTGGAACCCGACGGGCCTGGGCTCCTTTATGCTTCTCTTCGGACCGCTTAGCTCCATCTTCGATCTCATCATCTTTGCTGTGCTGTGGCACGTATTCAAGGCCAACGACCCCTTGCACCAAACCCTGTTTCAGTCTGGCTGGTTTGTCTTTGGCCTGCTCAGCCAGGTACTGATTGTGCACATCATCCGCACACCAAAAAAAGCTTTTATACAAAGCCACGCCTCGTGGCCATTGCTGACCATGACAGCTCTCATTATGGCGCTGGGCGTCTACCTGCCCATGGGGCCGCTCGCGGCCCAATTTAAACTGCAGCCGCTGCCGCTTTCATACTTCGGATGGCTGGCAGCCACCATCCTGGGCTACGCAGGGCTCACCGCCATCATGAAACGCTGGTATCTGCGCCGCTTTGGCTGGGACTGATG
>DATGTG010000166.1:0-4132 GCA_035301965.1 Wenzhouxiangella sp.
CCAGGCCGTTGTCGTCGTTGATTTTTATGCATTGGTTGGGGCGCCACTCCTCGTCCGGGGCGGGCGTGATGCGATAGAAGGTGCGGTCATGCTCGGTCCAGGAATCGCGGGTGTCGCGCTCTTCCCAAAAGCGGTTGTCGAGCACGTGCAGGCCTGAATACAGCAGGCTGAGGTCATCGAGCACGCGGTCGCTGTAGTAGTCTTCGGCGGTAATGCCGTGGATGGCCGCCTTGATGCGCAGGTTGATGTCCTTGGACACCAGGATGATGCTGTGATTGGGCCAGCGCTGCTCCAGGCTGAGCGCGGCGAGCAGGATCTCGTTGTCGGCCAGGCTGCGATCGCCGATCAGGCCGGCGTCGTTGTCAAAGGCGGTGGTTTGAAAGAACAGCCGCCCGCTGCCTGATTCCAGCTGCACGCCGTCCGGTTCGGTCAGCGCCAGCCCGTCATCCAGGCTGTCGGCATGGTCCATCAGTTCGCCAATGAAGCGGCTGACCTGGCGCACGTTGCGCGACACTTCCGACAGGCCCTTTTTGGCGCGGTCCAGCTCTTCGAGCACGATCATGGGCAAAAAGATGTCGTGTTCGGCAAAGCGGAACAGCGCGGTGGGGTCGTGCATAAGCACGTTGGTGTCCAGGATGTACAGACGCGGGCGTTCGGCCATGGGCGGGGCTCCGGGGGATGTGTTGGGGCAGTCAGGACAGCTGGCGCACGGCCTCGAGCACGTCTTCGACGTGGCCGGGCACGCGCACCTTGCGCCATTCACGCACCAGCCGGCCGTTTTTGTCGAACAGGAAGGTGCTGCGCTCTATGCCGCGCACCTGGCGGCCGAACATGTTCTTGTCCTTCATGACGCCAAACTGGTTGCTCAGGGTTTCGTCGGGGTCGGCAATGAGCGTGAACGGAAAGTCGTGCTTTTCGGCAAAGCGCTGGTGGCTTTTCAGAGTATCGCGCGAGACGCCGGCAATGCGACAGTTCAGTTTGGCGAACTCATCATGCAGGTCGCGAAAGTCCTTGCCTTGGGTGGTGCAGCCGGGCGTGTTGTCGCGCGGGTAGAAGTAAAGCACCAGCGGCTGGCCGGCAAAATCATCGAGCTTGACCGGGCTTTTTCCGGTGGCTTCAAGTTCGGGCGAAGTCAGCTGAATGTCTGTGTTGGTCATTTATGCGTAAAAGTTTTGTTCAGATTGGATTTTAAGGGCGGTTGCCGGCGCGAATGGCCGGAATGATGGGTTACACTAGCGCGCTATCAGGATACTTGCGCCTGAAAGGGGCCGCAAGCAGTGCTCACCGATAGCGCAGCCCGTCCGACATGCGGACAGGGCCAACACAATATTTGCAAGCAACATCTGAATTGGCGTATGCCGCAATGACAAGAACCGGAACTGTACTGATATTGATGCTGGCGGCCGCTTTGCTGAGCGGCTGTTTTGGCAAGTCGCGCGAGCCAATTTACAAGGCCAGCGATGAAATTGATGAAATCGAGGTGCCGGCAGACTTGAGCCAGCCGCAGGTGGGGGTCGTTTACAACGTGCCGGGCTATTCGCTGCCCGAGCTGGCCGCCACCGGCAATGAAATGCTGCCGCCCACCGTTCAGCCCAGCGAGGTGGCCGAGCACTCGCGCTCACAAATCCGCTTTGGGCGCAGCGGGCTTTATCTGGCAATTCAGGACGAGCCGGACAGTGTGTGGCGCCGTCTGGGCTTTGCGCTCAACCGCGGCGACATGCGTCTGGAAAGCAGCAATGAAGACGGTTTTGAATATGTCTTCCATCTGGATCACGAGCCCGTTGAGTCCGAAAAAAGCGGGTTCAGTCGGCTGTTTTTCTGGCGCAAGGCCGAGCTGATTGACTACAGCGGGCGCTACCGGATTGAGGTTGGCAAGGCGTCTGAACGCGGCATTACGGCGGTGGAGCTGCTGGACGAGGACGGCGGCGTGCTTGATTTTGATCGCGCCGAATACATCCTGGCCGGGCTGCGTGACCGGCTTGGCTGACGGTCAGCGCTCCAGATGCTTGAGCTTGCCGGGCACGTCTTCCCACGCCTGCGCATCTTCCGGCGCTGGCTTCATTTCGGTAATCACGGGCCATAATTGCGAGAGTTCGGCGTTCAGGTCAATAAAATGGATCTGATCGTCCGGCACGTCGTCGTCGGGATAAATGGCCTCGACCGGGCATTCAGGCTCGCACAGCGTGCAATCGATGCACTCGTCGGGGTCGATCACCAGGAAATTGGGGCCTTCGTGAAAACAGTCCACCGGGCAGACTTCCACGCAGTCGGTGTATTTGCATTTGATGCAGTTTTCGGTGACTACAAACGTCATGGGGCAGGGCTCGGCAAAATGAGACAAAGGGGCCGGCCCGGGAATGCGCGGGTGTCGGGGCCGGCAGGTGCTAAACTGTCATTTTAGCAGCTGTGCTGCGCCTGTTTGACTTGAACGGAATTCCTGCCCTTGTCTGAATCAGCCCATATCATCCCCGAAAAAGTTCATGGTATTCGCCCGGAGAGCATCAGCCTTTCGGCCCGCAAGGTGATTGAGCGCCTGCAGAATGCAGGTCACCGAGCCTATGCGGTGGGCGGCTGCGTCAGGGATTTGCTGCTGGGGTTTCAGCCCAAGGATTTTGACGTGGCCACCAGCGCCACGCCGGAGGAGGTGCGCAGGCTGTTTCGCAACGCCCGCCTGATTGGCCGCCGGTTTCGGCTGGCCCATATACGCTTTGGCCGCGAAATTATCGAGGTGGCCACGTTTCGGGGTGCGGGCAATGGCGGCAAGGGCGACGGCCAGCATCGCGAGGTGGACGATGGCCGGCTGGTGCGCGACAACGTGTGGGGCAGCGAGGAGGAGGATGCGCGTCGGCGCGACTTTACCATCAACGCGCTGATGTACGACCCGCAGACTTCCACGATTCGTGACTATGTGAACGGCCATGAGGACATTGGCGCCCGGCGTCTGCGCCTGATTGGCGATCCGGTGACGCGCTACCGCGAGGACCCGGTGCGGCTGCTGCGCGCCGTGCGCTTTCAGGTCAAGCTGGACCTGAGCATTGATCCGCCCACGGCCGGGCCGATTCCCGAAATGGCCGAGCTGCTGCACGATATTCCGCCGGCGCGGCTGTTTGATGAAATTCTCAAGCTGTTCATGAACGGTCATGCCTGGCCAACCTACACCGCCCTGGCGCGCTTCAACCTGTGGGTGCAGCTGTTTCCCGATGTGTTTGACGACCCGCGCCAGCCGCCCGTGCTGGTGGAGCAGGCGCTTAAAAGCACCGATCAGCGCGTGGCGGAAGGCAAGCCGGTCACGCCGGCATTTCTGTTTGCCGCCTTTTTGTGGCAGCGGGTGGAGCAGGCGGCCGATGAATTGGTGGCCGAAGGCGTGCCGCCCATTGAAGCACTGGCCATTGCCGGCGAGGACGCCATTGTGGCGCAGGCCCGGCGGGTGGCCATTCACCGGCGCTTTTCAGGCATGGCCAAGGAAATGTGGTGCCTGCAGCCGCGCTTTGAAAATCGGCGCGGCCGCCGGGCCATTCGGCTGATGAGCGAACGCCGCTTTCGCGCCGCCTATGACTTTTTGCTGCTGCGGGCGCTTGAAAACCCGCAGCTGCAGGAGCTGGCCGACTGGTGGACCACCATCCAGGAGGTGGAGGGCGACGAGCGCCGCGCCATGATTCGCGCAGCGGGCGGCAGGAAAGGGGGCAAAAAACGGCGGCCGCGACGCCGCAAGAGAGTTTCGCCATCGAAGCCTGGATAGGCCTGGGCGCCAATCTGGGCAAGCCCGTGGCCATGCTGGACAATGCCCTGAAAGAGCTTGGGCGACTGCCCGGATGTCGGCTGATCGAGGTTTCGCGCTACTATCGCACGCCGCCCTGGGGCGAACCCGACCAGCCTGATTTCATCAACGCCGTGGCCCGCATTGAAACCCGGCTTTCGGCAAGTGATCTGCTGGCGCAAATGCTGGCGCTGGAAACCCGGCTGGGCCGGCGCCGCACGCAAAAACGCTGGGGCCCGCGCCTCATCGACCTGGATTTGCTGCTTTGCGATAATTGCGATAATTGCGGGCGAATCAACCGGCCCGATCTGATCGTGCCGCATCCGCGCATGGCCGAACGCGCCTTTGTGCTGGTGCCCCTGGCCGAGCTGGCGC
>DATGTG010000167.1:0-12063 GCA_035301965.1 Wenzhouxiangella sp.
ATTTGCTGACCGACAGCGGGACGTCGGCCATGAGCGCGGCGCAGTGGTCGGGAATGATGCAGGGGGATGAATCCTATGCCGGCTCGGTGAGCTGGCAGCGCCTGGAAAGGGTCATTCGTGACTTGACCGGCTATCCATATATTTTGCCAACCCACCAGGGACGGGCGGCCGAGCGCATTTTGTACGGGCACATGGGTGGCAGGGGCAAGACCTTTCTGAGCAACACCCATTTTGATACGACGCGCGCCAACATCGAGTTCAGCGGGGCCGAGGCCATTGACTGCGTGACGCCGATTGCGGCGCAGCCCGAAAGCGATTTTCCATTCAAGGGCAACGCCGACGTCGAGCGCATGGACGCGCTCATCAGCGAGCGCGGCAGCGAAAACATCGGCGCGGTCATTCTGACGGTGACCAACAATTCAGGCGGCGGCCAGGCCGTGAGCATGGCCAACGCGCGCGAGGTTCGCGATCTGTGCCGCCGCCACGGGGTGCTGTTCATTCTCGATGCCTGCCGGATTGCCGAAAATGCCTGGTTCATCAAGCAGGACGAGGAAGGCTACGGCGAAAAGTCCAGCCGCGAGATTGCCCGCGAAATGTTTGATCTGGCCGATGGCTGCGTGATGAGCGCCAAGAAGGACGCGCTGGTGAACATGGGCGGGTTTCTGGCGCTCAAGGATGAAGAGCTGGCTGACCATTGCACCAGCCTGCTGATCATTACCGAAGGCTACACCACCTATGGCGGGCTTTCCGGTCGCGACATGGAGGCGGTGGCCACCGGCCTGGAGGAGATTTTCAACGAGGACTATCTGCGCTACCGGACGCGCTCAACGGCCTATCTGGGCGAGCATCTCGACCGCCTTGGCGTGCCGGTGATCAAGCCGATCGGCGGGCATGCGGTGTATGTCAACGCGGGCGAGTTCTACGATCATCTTCCGGTTGAGCAGTACCCCGGCCAGTCGCTGGTGTGCGAGCTTTACAAGGTGGGCGGTGTGCGTTCGGTTGAAATCGGCTCGGTGATGTTCGGCAAATACGACGAGCAGGGCAAGCTGGTGCCCGCGCCCCGGGAGCTGGTGCGGCTGGCCATTCCGCGCCGGGTGTATACTCAAAGCCACGTTGACTATCTGATTGAAGTGTTCGGGCGCGTGCGGGAACAGCGCCGTTCGGCACCGGGCTACCGGATTGTCCGCGAGCCGCGCTTCCTGCGTCATTTCACCGCCGATTTTGAGCCTGCAGGCTGAAATACGCCCCCGGACATGCCATGGCCTGATCGACGGCCCTGACGCATGGAGTGAATATGAGCCTGCAACCCGATGACTATCCACGAACCCTGGACGAGCTGCAGGCAACCTTCACCAGCGGCCACACGCGGCCGCTGACCTGGCGGCGCGATCAGCTGGCAGCCGTTGAGCGCATGCTCAGGGACAATGAAGAGCGCTTCAATGCGGCCTTGCAAGACGACCTGGGCAAGCCGGCGCAGGAGGTTCTTCTGGGAGAAACGGCGCTGCTGTTCAGCGAGATTCGGCACGCGCGCAGAAAGCTGAAGCGCTGGATGCGCCCGCGCCGAACCTTCACCCCGCTGATCGGCCAGCCGGCCCGCAGCTGGGTGCAGCCCGAGCCGCTGGGCGTTGTGCTCATCATCGGGGCGTGGAATTACCCCGTGCAGCTGGTTGTCGGCCCGCTGATTGCCGCGCTGGCCGCCGGCAATTGCGCAATTGTCAAGCCGTCCGAGATTGCTGCCGCCACGTCCGGGCTGCTGGCAGAGCTGGTGCCGCAATACCTCGATCAGGCAGCGGTGCGCGTGGTTGAAGGCGCCGTTGAGGAAACCACGGCGCTGCTCAAGCTGCGCTTCGACCACATTTTTTATACCGGCGGGGCGGCGGTGGGCCGCATTGTGATGCGGGCGGCGGCCGAGCATTTGACGCCGGTGACCCTGGAGCTGGGCGGCAAGAGCCCGTGCGTGATTGATGCCGGCGCCGACATGGATTCGGCCGCGCGCCGGCTGGTATGGGGAAAATGCCTGAACGCCGGACAGACCTGTATTGCCCCCGATTATGTGCTGGTGGCAGGCACGGATTCGGACCGCGATCGGCTGGTGGGGGCCATTGAGCGTGAGCTTGAGGCGATGTACGGTGACGACCGGCTGGCCAGCGCCGATTATTCAAAGATCATCAACCGCAGGCATTTCGACCGGCTGGTCGGATATCTTGACAACGGCCGCATCGCCACGGGCGGCCGCCACGACAGCCAGACCCTGCGCATTGAGCCCACGGTTGTGGTGGATGTGCCACAAGACGCCGCCGTGATGCGCGAGGAGATTTTTGGTCCCGTACTGCCCGTGATCAGCGTCGACAGCCTTGATGCGGCCATTGAATACATCGGCCGCGGCGCCAAGCCGCTGTCGGCCTATCTGTTTACCCGTTCCCGCGAATCGGAGCGGACATTCACGCATGCGGTGTCGGCCGGCAATATATGCATCAATGACACGCTCATGTTCATGACCGTGCCCGGCCTGCCGTTTGGCGGCGTGGGTGACAGCGGCATGGGTCAGTACCACGGCCGCGCCGGCTTTGATCGCCTGTCGCACCTGAAAGCGGTGATGAAGCGCGGGCGCTGGCCCGAGATGCCGGTGCGCTTTCCGCCCTACACCCGCATGAAAGAGCGCCTGCTCAGGTTGTTGAGCTGACGCTGTTACGGGTCAGTCGTGGGTCTGATCGCCCATCTGCGCCTGCAAATAGCGCTTTTCGCCAATTCTGTCGACCAGGCCGAGCTGGGTTTCAAGAAAGTCGGCGTGCTCTTCCTCATCGGCAATCAGCGCGCTGAACAGGTCACGTGAGGCATAGTCGCGCGCTTGCTCGCACTGGCCAGCAGCCGATCTGTACAGGTCCAGCGCTTCGTATTCAATCTTCAGGTCGTTTTTGATGCACTCGACCGGATCCTCGCCGATCTGCAAATGACCGATGTCCTGAAGGTTGGGCAGGCCGCCCAGCAGCAGGATGCGCTTGATGATGATGTCGGCGTGTTTCATTTCATCAATGGACGCGTCGTATTCAAATTCGGCCAGCTTGTTCAGCCCCCAGTCCTCGTACATGCGCGAGTGCAGAAAGAACTGGTTGATGGCGGTCAGCTCCGCCTTGAGAGCCTGGTTGAGAAGAGCGATAACTTCGGGATTGCCTTTCATTGCAACAGCCTTGCTAAACAGATTGGACAGGCAGACAGCATAGCGGATTGGATGCCCTGCGGGCAGTCTGCATCAGCCGGCTTTTCTTGTAATGGTTGCAACGGGCATGGGCCGGCGCCCCGTTGAAATGGGTATTGTTGCAGTGGTGGCTGCTCTTTCTGAAAGCGCGGACTGGATGACGGCCTCGGCGTGTTCGCGGCAGCTGCCGCACGTGCCCGAACAGCCGGTCAGGGCCTGAACCTCCTCCAGGCTGTCGCAACCCCGGGCAACAAGCGTGCGTATGGCTGTTTCAGTAACAGCGTTGCAGATGCAAACGTACATGATGTGCTATGGTGACAGTAATGAGAATCATTGTCAATTGCACTTGCTTATCGTTTCAGCTGAAGTGATTTGTGCCAGCAATCATTACCACCACAGCGCAAACGACAGCGAGCCAAAGCTTTGGCGTCCGTGCTGGCCAACAAATTCATGGCTTCGCCAGGTGTGGGTATACGACAGCCTCATGGGGCCGCGGGTATAGACCAGGCCGGCAAATGTATCGCCGACCAGGCGCTCGCGGCTGGCCCCGCTGATGCCGCCAAAAGTGTTGCCCTGCACAAACATGTCGCGAAAAACACGGCGACCTTCCGTGCCCAGGTGGACATACCAGGTGGCGTGATCGGCCGGCATGAAATAGCGCGTGCCGGAAACGGCCGGCGTGATGCGCGGCGGGCCAAAGCCGCTGGGCAGGTCATGGCCGATGCGCACATAGCCACCGGCGGTGATGTTGGTGTAGGCGTTGCCCAGCATCAGGCTGCCCATCAGGGTGGCGTCGGCATCCAGGTAGCCTGAGCCGCTGTGGCGCCAGACATGGCGCAGGTGATCGTAGCCCAGCTGCAGCGTGGGCTCGTTGCGAATCTGTGTGTTCCAGCCCACCGGATCATCGCCCCCGAATACTTCATGGATGGCTTTTTGAACTTCCCGGCCCATGACGGCCGGGCCGGTCATGCCCAGGCCAATATGCATGCGATTGGCTGAAGTGTCGCTTAGCGTGCCGGTGGCGAACTGGACGTTGAACCAGGCGGCATACGGACGGTCGGCCGGCGGGGGCGTCGGGTTGGCGATGTCCCGGGGCGTATACAGGTTGTAATTGATTGACAGCCGGTAGGGATAGTTGTCGTCCATCTCTATGCCCGGCATCCAGGCGGCAAGGCTTTTCAGCCAGTCAGGGGCTTGACTGGCATGCCCGATCCTGGAGACGCTGGTGCCGGCGGTGTAGTAGCGATCCTCGTTGGTGACAATGTCATTTTCGAGTTCGACCACCCACAGGGCCCGGTTTTTTTGTGCAGCAAGATCAAGTTCATCAGCCGCGGCTACCGGCGCGACACCGAGAAAAATGGTTGACAGCGCCAGGCCGGCGAGCCCGGCGGCCGGCCATTTACAAAATCCGGTTGATGAGAATTTCGGCATGCATGTTTTCTTCAACTGGCAGAGTTTTGCTGTGACCCTCAAAATCACCCTCGCTGGCGGCGGCATCGCCGCTGAACGAAACCCGGGCCACCACGCGAACGGTGCTGGCGGTTGAAATGCCGCTGCCGGCCAGCATGGCGTCATCGTCACCGAGGCTGACCTCGATCGGCAGCTGGTCGGCTCTGAGCCTTGTGGCCGCCAGGGGCGGGCCCTGGTCATCGGCATTGTGTACGGCGACAAAAACGGCTTCATCACCGCTGAGCTGTTCGTGGAGCGCCGGATCAATATCAACCATGAGAGTCAGGGCGGATGCATGGTCGCTGGCCTGGTTGTTGCCGGCGCCCACGATGTGCCCCGAGCGGGCGGCGGCAAGCTGCTGTTCGACACTGGCTGTGATCTCGCTGTCTTCAGGCAGGATTTCCAGCAGGCGGGCCAGGTGGGTTTCTGCAGCCTTGTTGTCGCCCAGCTGGCGCGCGTTGAGGCCCAGAAGCCACAGCGCCTTCTGGCTGTCCTGGGCGGCGGCCTGTTCCAGCAGCGATTGGGCCTCGGCCGGCAGCTGTCGCTGGCCGGATCCATACAGCAGCGTTTCGCCCAGCTCGGCCATCAGAAAGCCGCTTTGGGGTTCGATATAAAGCGCGCGCCGCAGCGCGTGCTCGGCGGCTCCAAAATCCTGCAGGCTTTTGTAAGCCAGCCCGAGCCGGGTCCAGTGCACGCTGTCGTTGGGTTCGCGCATGGCTTTTACCGCCATTTCAGTCACCGCGCTTCTGACTTCTCCAACCTGTCCGGTTTGCGGGCTGATGGCCCCCGGCGTACCAATGACAAGATACAGGCCAATTGTGGCAGCGGGCACAATGAAAGCCAGGCCAGCAAGAATCGAACCCTGGCGGCGGCCGCGCAGCGGCAGCACAATGAAGGCCAGGGCCAGCAAAATGGCGCAGGCAACAAGGACGAGGAAAACCGGGCTGCTCACAGGGCTGTTCTCCGTTTGCGAATGGCGATGAGTGCGGTTGCCAGACCAATGACAAGAAGACCAACGGGGCCGCCCCACAGCAGCAGGGTGTGGCCAGCCAGGGGCGGCCGGTAAAGAACAAACTCGCCGTAGCGTTCGACCATGAAATCACGGATTTCCTGATCGCTGCGGTTGTCCTGGAGCATGCCGAACACTTCGCGGCGCAGGTCTTTGGCCAGCGGTGCGTCGGAATCGGACAGAGACTGGTTCTGGCACACAGTGCAGCGCAGCTCGGCAATCAGGCTGCGAAAGCGGGTTTCCTCAAGCTCGCTGCTGAAAGGGTAAGTTTCTATTGCCGAGGCCAGTGCCGTGCTGCACAGAACAAGGGCAAAAAGGGCGGCCGCCAGGCACCGCATTGGCCGTTGAAATGTTGGGGTATGCATTATTGAGTCTCCGCGCGCAGCTGCATGGCGCGCCGCATCAAATCATCAAAACTGTTGGCGTTGACCGGCCCCACCAGCTTGTGGCGGATGATGCCGCGATGGTCGACCAGAAAGGTTTCGGGCGCTCCATAAACCCCGAGGTCAATGGCGGTCTGGCCTTCAAAATCAACCACCTGGCGACTCCAGGAGTTGCCGTAGCGCTCTATCCAGGCGAGGGCGTCCTCGCGCCGGTCTTTCCAGTTGAAACCGATCAGCTCGATGGGGGCTTCACGGCCCAGTCTCTCAATAAAGGGGTGCTCTTCGCGGCAGGCCCAGCACCAGCTGCCCCAGACGTTGAGCATGAACGGCTCACCAATCAGGTCATTATGGGTGATTCGGGCCTCCGGGTCCTGCATGGTGGGCAGGGAAAACTCGGGAATGGGCTTGCCGATCAGCGGCGACTGGATGAGCTTGCGTTCCTCGCTGGTCTGCAGTCCGACCACCAGTAAAATGATCAGGGCGACAAAAACGCCCAGCGGGATCAGCGCTCTGATCATGGGTGCGCCCGCGCTGTCGGTTGGCCGGAAGCCGGAGCCGTCCGACTGGCTGCGGCTTGTTCAGATTTGCGCTTTTGCCGGTAGCGCCTGTCGCTGGCTGAAACCAGCCCGCCCAGCCCAATCAGGACGGCGCCGCCCCATATCCAGCGGACGAACGGCTTGATGTGCAGTCTGACGCTCCAGGCGCCGCTGTCGTCCAGCTGTTCACCCATGGCAATGTAAAGGTCCCTGAACAGACCGGGCCTGAGTGCCACTTCGGTCATGGTCTGGTTGCCGCGGTAGTAGTGGCGCTTTTGAGGATTCATTTGCGCGATTTCACGCTCGCCCCTGAAGATGCGAAAGCGGCCTTCCTCTGCGCGCCAGTTGGGGCCCTTGACCAGCGCCACCTCATCAAGCTGAAACCGGTAGCCGGATTCTTCCACGGCCTGACCGGGCGCCAGGCGCACGTCACGTTCGAACGTGTGGGCCTCGACCATGGCGGCTCCAATGATGAATATGCCCACGCCCGCATGCGCAAGCGCCATGCCGAGCTGGTGTCGAGGCAGCCCGCGGCGGCTGGCACGAGCGGTGCGAACTGCATAGGCCAGCGTGCCGGCAATCAGCCACAGCCCGCCCAGCCACCCGCTGAAGGCCCGCAGGCTCCATGCGTTCAGCACGGCACAGATTATCAGTGCACCCAGTATGGAGAACACGGCCGCAAGGGTCAGCGGGGCAAGAACACGCATGGTCTGATCGCGCTTCCAGCGCGTAAAGGGCCCCAGGGGCAACAGCACCACAACCGGCGTCATCAGCAGAATGAACATGGCGCCAAAATACGGCGGGCCGACGGAAATCTGGCCCCAGCCCATGAAGTCGATAATGAGCGGATAGAGCGTTCCCAGCAGCACCATGGCCGCCGAGACGGTGAAAAATACATTATTGAGCAGCAGCAGGGATTCGCGGCTGATCCAGTCAAAGCCGGAGCCGGTCATGATGCGCGGCGCGCGCAGCGCATAAAGCAGCAGGGCGCCGCCGGTGACCAGCACCATGAAGCCGAGAATGAACAGGCCGCGCTCCGGGTCGTTGGCAAAAGCGTGCACCGAGGTCAGCACGCCCGAGCGCACCAGAAACGTGCCCAGCAGTGACATGGAGAATGCAGCGATGGACAGCAGCACTGTCCAGGCCGGAAAAGCACCGCGCTTTTCGGTGACCGCCTGCGAATGAATCAGCGCCGTACCAATCAGCCAGGGAATAAACGAGGCGTTTTCAACCGGATCCCAGAACCACCAGCCGCCCCAGCCCAGTTCGTAATAGGCCCACCAAGAGCCCAGCGCGATGCCAAAAGTCAGCGACGCCCAGGCCGCCATGGTCCAGGGACGTGCCCAGCGCACCCAGTCGCGCTCTATCCTGCCGCCGATCAGCCCGGCAATGGCAAACGCAAAGGCCACTGCAAAGCCCACGTAGCCCATGTACAAAAGCGGCGGGTGGAAGATCATGCCCGGATCCTGCAGCAGCGGATTGAGGTCCTGGCCGTCGATGGGGCCGGGCACAATGCGCTCGAACGGGTTGGAGGTAAGCAGGATGAACAGCAGAAAACCAACCGAAATAATGCCCATGACGGACAGTACACGGGCCAGAAACGGCCGCGGCAGCGAGCGTGAAAAGACCGCCACCGCCAGCATCCAGCCGCCAAACAGCAGCATCCACAGCAGCAGCGAGCCTTCGTGGCTTCCCCAAACGGCCGTCAGGCGATAGAACCACGGCAGCAGAAGGTTGGAGTGCAGGGCCACATAGGTGACGGTGAAATCATGCTGTATGAACGCCACGGCCAGCGCCGCAAATGCGCCCGCCAGAAAAACGAAATGCCCGATGGCCAGCGACGGCGCCAGCCTCATCAGGGCCTGGTTGCCGCGCTGTGCGCCAATCAGGGGCACAACGGCAAGAACGCCGGCCAGAAGCAGGGCGAGTATCAGGGATATCTGACCAAACTCGGCGCTCATTTGTCGGAGGCCCCCGCCGGATGACCGGCCGCTTCCAGCGACTTCATCACTTCGGGCGGCATGTAGGTTTCATCGTGCCGGGCAAGCACTTCATCGGCGTGAAAATGCCCGCTCTCATCAAGCTGGCCGTGCGCGATGACCCCCTGACCTTCGCGAAACAGGTCGGGCAGGATGCCCTGAAAGCTGACCGGCACATCGTAGCGGCCATCGGTAACAACAAAGTTGACCTTTAGGGTTTCAGCATCGCGATCGACCGAGTTGGCCGCCACCAGCCCGCCAAGGCGAATGCGCCGGTCGGCCGGTGCACCGCTGTCGTGAACGTCGGTAGGGCTGACGAAATGCAGCATGTTGTCGCTGAGGGCCACCAGGGCCAGGGCAGTTGCAGCGCCCACGCCAACCACCAGAACGAGCACCATAAGAAGTCGTTTTTTACGCGCCGGTGTCATGATAACCTCCTGATTTCAAGGCTTCCTGCTCCCGCAGTTCGGCCATTATTTTGCGCCGCTGTACCAGGGGCTGAAAAAACTGCCAGGCCATGACGGCAGCAAACAGGCCATAGCTGCTCCAAACATAAAAAGCATAGTTGAATTGCGGAATCACGGTTTGTCTCCCAGATAGCGGCCGACCCAGTTTTTTCTTCGGTCCTGATCCAGCAGATCGTTGCCGGCGCGGTTGAGGATGGCCGCACCAAACATTAACTTGATGGCGATCGTCATGAATACAAGCGGCGGCAGCATGCTCGAGTGCATTCTGGACTCGCCAAAGAAGCGGATGGTGGCGCCCTGGTGCAGGGTGGTCCACCATTCAACCGAAAAATGGATGATGGGGATGTTGACCAGCCCGACCAGCACCAGAATGCAGGCCACTCGCGCGCCCTTGCGCCGGTCTTCAAATGCGGCGTACAGGCCCATGATGCCAAGATAAAGAAACAGCAGCACCAGCATGGACGTCAGGCGCGCGTCCCAGGCCCACCAGGTGCCCCACATGGGCTTGCCCCACAGTGAGCCGGTGGCCAGGCAAAGCGCGGTGAGCGCGGCACCCACCGGAGCGCAGGCCATGGCCATGATTTCTACGCTGCGAATGCGCCAGATGAGCGCGATGGCCGCCAGCACCGCCATGACAACGTAGGTGAACAGTGCCTGCCAGGCAGCGGGCACATGGATGTACAGGATGCGAAAACTGTCGCCCTGCTGATAGTCGGGCGGCACAACGTACAGGGCAAAATAAAGTCCGATGAGGGCCGTCACTGCGAATCCGGCCCACAGCCACGGCGGCAACAGCCGCGTCAGGCGAAAAAAGGTTGGGGGAGAGCCAAGACGGTGAAAGGCAACTTTCAGGCGGTGAAAAGTCATTCTATGTTCAACCTCAGTGCAGCCGTGGCAGTCAGCGGGACCAGGGTAACGGCCAGAATCAGCAGCGCGCCCAGCAGTCCCAGATGGGCGCGCGCCGGCAGGTCGTCGGCGGCAGCGCTGACGGCACCTGTGGCAAAAATGAGTACCGGCACAACAATGGGGAACACCAGAATGGACAGCAAAACGCTGCCGCGGTTCGTTCCCAGCGTAAGCGCTGCGGCCAGACCACCCACCAGGCTCAGTATGGGCGTGCCCAGCAACAGGCTGGCCAAAAGAACGGGCAGGGCACCGTCGGGCAGATAGAGCATTTCGGCGGCCAGTGGCGCAAACGCAATGACCGGCACGCCGGTGACCAGCCAGTGGCTGAACAGCCGGATTCCAACCAGCGAAACCGGAAAGCGGCCGCCCACCCACCATTGCTCCAGCGTGCCGTCGTCCAGGTCGGGGCGGAACAGCTGCTCGAGCGGCAGCAGACTGGCCAGCAGGGCGGCCACCCAGATCATGCCGGGGGCGATGCTTGACAGCAGGTTGGGGCCGGGGCCAATGCCCAGCGGCACCAGAATGATGACGGCAAACAGAAAGATCAGCGGCATCAGTGATTCGCCGCCGTGGCGTATGGCCAGGCGCAGATCGCGCAGCAAAAGGGCACGCATGGCGTTCAGGTTCATGAAAGCGCCCGAAAACGTTTGACGACAAGCTGTTGCGCGCCGGGTTTCACCTGCGGCAGGCGCTGGTGGGTGGACAAGACCACCGCGCCATCGCGGCCAAGGTGACTGGCCAGAAGTTCATCCACCAGCCCGCAGCCGCGATCGTCCAGGCTTGCGTAGGGTTCGTCGAGAATCCATATGGCGGTGGGCGCCACAAGCAGGCAGGCCAGGCCAAGCCGGCGTTTCTGGCCGGCCGACAGCGTGATGGCCGGGCGCAGCCCGTGGCCCGCAAGCCCAACGCGTGCCAGCGCCGCGCTGGTGTCCATGCCGCTGCGGCTGGGAGCAAAGCGGCGTCTGAAATCCAGGTTTTCACGACAGGTCAGCTCGGATTTGACGGCGCTGCCGTGGCCCATGAATGAAATGCCGGCGCGGCGCGTCACGCGTCCGGAAGACGGGCGCAAAATGCCGGCCAGCAGGCGCAGCAGGGTGGTTTTGCCAGCGCCGTTGTCGCCGCGAATCACCGTCATTCCGCCGCCGCAGACTTCGATATCAACGGGCTGGAACACCGGCTCTCCGGCCCGCGAAAAAGTCGCCTGTTGCGCAGACAAAAGGACGCGCATCAGAACGCACACTCCGCCCATTCGGGCAGGCTTGATGGCCAGCCGGGGCCGTACAGGCGCAGTCGGGCACGGTCGTTGGGAAAGCCATGCAGGGCGGCTGCCTGGCCGAACCGGTCTGCCAGGCGGTCAAGCTGATCCAGGATGATGCCGGCGATCAGCGCGGACGGCTCATCGGGCCAGCCGCCGGCCGGATCGCGGTTGATGGCCGGCCATGAATCCAGCGCCTTGCGGGCAAGTTCATCAAGCAGCTGCCGGTGGCGATGGCGGTTGTATCTGTCACCCAGACGATGTGCACCGGGATTGCAGGCGGTGAGGATGGCCCACGACCGGTTGTCAATGGCCGCATCCAGTGCGGGATTCTTTTTGCCAACCTGCAGCGACAGCGGCCCGGATACAAGTATTGCCACATAATCAGCTTGCGAAAAAGCATCAAGCAGGTGTTTTTTGCGCGCGCTGACGGCCTGGGTTGACATGGCTGGTGCAGTGATTGGATGCAAGGTCGGATTGCCGGCGTAGTATTCTACCGCGTAGAGCGGCCCGGACATGAGCCAAATCGGGCCGAAACATTTCAACATGAGCTGATTTGCGGTGTCTGAAAAAAATTACGACTTTGATCTGTTTGTTATCGGAGCCGGTTCGGGCGGCGTGCGTGCCTCGCGCATTGCGGCCGGTCATGGTGCCCGGGTGGCCATTTGTGAAGAATCGCGCGTCGGTGGAACCTGCGTCATCCGCGGCTGCGTGCCCAAAAAGCTGCTGGTGTATGCATCCAGGTTTTCCGAGTATTTTGAGGACGCGGCCGGCAACGGCTGGAGTGTTGGCGAAACCGGATTTTCCTGGCCCGGATTGATTGCGGCAAAGGACAGGGAGATTGATCGCCTCAATGCCATTTATCACCGCTTGCTGGACAATG
>DATGTG010000168.1:0-5360 GCA_035301965.1 Wenzhouxiangella sp.
TCCAGGCTGGGCATATCGCCGGCCTGTCCGGCCATTCTGGGTTTTCACGAAGCGCTTGACCAGGCGCGCGAAAAAGCGCGCGGAAAAAATGCCATAGGCACCACCGGGCGCGGTATTGGCCCGGCCTATGAAGACAAGGCCTCGCGGCTGGGGCTGCGCCTGGCTGATCTGGCTGACGCTGACCGCCTTGAAGACAAGCTGGGTGCTCTGATCGACTACTACAATTTTCTGCTGACCCGCTACTTTGACGCCGACCCGGTGGACGGTCATCAAGTGGCCGAGCAGGCCGCTGCGGCCGGTGAAGAGCTCAGGCCCATGTTTGCGGATGTCACCGCCGAACTGCACGACTTGCGCCGCAGCGGCAAGGCCATCCTGTATGAAGGCGCCCAGGGCGGCCTGCTGGACATTGATCACGGAACCTACCCCTTTGTGACCTCTTCAAACACCACCATCGGGGGCGTCATGACCGGCGCCGGCGTTGGACCGAGGGACATTGACTACGTGCTGGGCATTACCAAGGCCTATACCACCCGGGTGGGCGCAGGGCCGTTCCCGACCGAGCTGCATGATGAAGAGGGCCAGCGCATGGCCGAGGTTGGAGTGGAGTTTGGCGCCACCACCGGGCGCGCCCGGCGCTGCGGCTGGCTGGATGCGGTCGCGCTCAGGCGCATGGTTGGCGTCAACGGCGTGACCGGCCTGTGCATTACCAAGCTCGATGTGCTTGACGGCTTTGACCGCGTGCGCGTTTGCGTCAAATATGAAGGCATTGACGGCTTTCCAGTGGGCGCCGAGGAATGGGCCCGCGCGCGGCCGGTTTATGAAGACATTCCAGGCTGGCAGGGCTCAACCCGCGGGCTGACCGACCATGACCGGCTGCCGTCCGGAGCGCGCGCCTATCTCGATCGCATTGAAGAGCTGGTGGATGCGCCCATTCACATGCTGTCCACCGGGCCGGAGCGCGATGCGGGCGTCATACTCAGGCACCCGTTTGCAGGCTGACCGCCTGCGCCCGGCTGCACTCCGGGCCGACATTTTTGGACCATATACAGCCGGCGTGGCTGTGACACGCAAGGATTTGAAATGCTGGATCCTCAGCTTCTCAGAAATCATTTGAACGACGTTGCGGCCGAACTGGCGCGGCGCGGTTACCAGCTGGATGTTGAAGGCTATGCCGCCCTTGAAAGCCGCCGCAAAAAGCTGCAAACCCGCAGCGAGGAAATTCAGGCCGAGCGCAACCGGCGTTCGCGTTCCATTGGCGAGGCCAAGTCGCGCGGTGAGGACATTGCGCCACTGCTGGCCGAAGTGGAAAAGCTGGGACAGGAAGGCAAAACGGCTGCCGACGAGCTGCAGCAGGTGCAGCGGGAGCTCAAGCGGCGCTGGCTGGACATGCCCAACATTCCCGATGAGCGCGTGCCCGCCGGCAGTGATGACTCGGACAATGTTGAAATCCGCCGCTTTGGCGAGCCGCCCGAGCTGGGCTTTGCGCCTCGCGATCATGTGGAAATAGGCGCGCTGCTCGACGGCATGGACTTTGAACAGGCGGCAAAAATTGCCGGCAGCCGCTTTGCCGTTTTGGGTGGCGGCGTGGCGCGCCTGCACCGCGCGCTGGCCCAGTTCATGCTTGATCTTCATATTGGTCAGCATGGCTATCGCGAAATGTATGTGCCCTATGTGGTGCTGGAAAATGCCATGCAGGGAACCGGGCAACTGCCCAAGTTTGTCGAGGACGCCTTTGTCATCAGCGACGAGCCCGAGCGCTTTCTTGTGCCCACCGCCGAGGTGCCGCTGACCAACCTGGTGGCCGATCGCATTGTCGACGCCGACCAGCTGCCGCTGAGGTTCGTTGCCCACACGCCGTGTTTCCGTCGCGAGGCGGGCGCCTATGGGCGCGACACGCGCGGCATGATCAGGCAGCACCAGTTTGACAAGGTCGAACTGGTGCAGATTTGCCGGCCGCAGGATTCGCAGCAGCTGCACGAAGAATTGACCGCCCACGCCGAGGCCGTGCTGCAGGCGCTCGGGCTGCCGTATCGCGTTGTCACTCTGTGCACCGGCGATCTCGGCTTTTCGGCCCGCCTGACCTACGATCTGGAGGTCTGGCTGCCGGCCCAGAACAACTGGCGCGAAATATCATCATGCTCCAACTTTGGCGACTTTCAGGCCCGCCGCATGCAGGGGCGCTGGCGCAATCCCGAAACCGGCCGGCCCGAGCTTCTGCACACCATCAACGGTTCGGGGCTGGCGGTTGGGCGCACCCTGGTGGCCGTGCTGGAAAACTTCCAGCAGCGCGACGGATCGGTGATTGTGCCCGAAGTTCTACACCCCTACATGGGCGGCGTCGAGACTCTGAAGCCGGTGGATGCTCCATGACATGGGTGCGGTTGTTTGCCGGCGCGCAGTGCGTTAAAAGATATGAATGAATCATGTAACGCATAACTTTTCAGCCGGCCCGGCCCGCCTCCCGCCCGCGGTGCTGGAGCGCCTGAGCGCGGCGCTGGCGCCGCAGGGGCAGCCGTCCATTGTCGAAGCGTCTCACCGCGGGCAGCGCTTCATGGCCGTGGCAGAAGAACTGCACGAGCGCGTGCGCCGCTGTGCCGGCATTGATGAAGAACACGCCGTATTACTGCTGCACGGCGGGGCCAGCCTGCAGTTTGTCCAGCTGCCGCTCAACCTGGCGGCCAACCGGCCAACTGCGTTTCTGATTACCGGCCACTGGGGAAAAAAAGCCCTGGAGGCGGCCAGAACAACCGGCAAGGCGGTTGTGGCCGGCAGCAGCGAGGCCGACGGATTCACCCGCCTGGCCAAAGTGGAGCAGATTCCTCACAACTGCGCCTATTTGCACTACACCGGCAACGAGAGCATTCACGGCGTCCAGTTTAAGCACCCGCCACAAGCCGACGTGCCGCTCGTGGCCGACATGAGCTCGGAATTTCTGTCGCGGCCCTATCCGTACAGCGATGTGGACGTGGCTTATGCAGGTGCGCAGAAAAACCTCGGCATCGCCGGGCTG
The DNA here is from genome assembly GCA_035301965.1 of Wenzhouxiangella sp. Taxonomy (GTDB): domain Bacteria; phylum Pseudomonadota; class Gammaproteobacteria; order Xanthomonadales; family Wenzhouxiangellaceae; genus Wenzhouxiangella. The sequence continues at coordinate 3,011 of DATGTG010000168.1, forward strand.
ACCGTGGTGCTGATACGGCGCGATCTGCTGGAGTGCATTCCCGACGAGCTGTCGCCGTATCTCGACTACAGAAGCTGGGCCGACAACCTGAGCCTGTTCAATACGCCGGCGGTTCTGGCCTGGGTGGCCGCGCTGGAGATGCTGCGCTGGATGGAAGACCAGGGCGGCCTTGAGGCGATTGGCGAGCGCAACCAAAAAAGGGCGGCCCGGCTTTATGCCGCCATTGACGCGACCGGCTTTTGGCACAACCCCGTGTCTGCGCAGTGCCGCTCGGTGATGAACATTCCTTTCTGGCCGTCCGATGAGCGGCTGACCGCCCGGTTTTTGGTCGAGGCGGAACAAAACGGGCTGATCGGGCTCAAGGGCCATCGTTCTGCAGGCGGCCTGCGCGCCAGCCTGTACAATGCCCAGACCTGTGATGCGGTCAGCACATTGGTCGCGTTTATGCAACATTTTGAGGAGCGGTATGGCTGAGCTTGACCTTGCGGATATTCGACAGCGCATTGATTCACTCGATGCGCACATACAGAGCCTGATTGCCGAGCGGGCCGGGCTGGCCCAGGCGGTGCGCGCGGCCAAGGGCGAAGCGGCTTCGCCGGCGGAGTATTACCGCCCGGATCGCGAGGCCCAGGTGCTGCGCAACGTGATTGCGCGCAACGACGGGCCGCTGGCCGACTCGGTCATGCTGCGCCTGTTTCGCGAAATCATGTCGGCCTGTCTGGCTCAGCAGGAACCGCTGCGGGTGGCCTATCTCGGGCCCGAAGGCACGTTTACCCAGCAGGCCGTGTTCAAGCAGTTCGGTCATTCGGTCAGCGCCAGTGCCGAAACCGGCATTGATGAGGTTTTTCGCCGGGTGCAGGGCGGCGAAGTGGACTTTGGCGTGGTGCCGGTGGAAAACTCGTCGCAGGGCGTGGTCACCCATACCCTCGACATGTTCATGCACACCGATGTGCATATTGCCGCCGAGGTCGAGCTGCGCATCCACCAGCATTTGCTTACCCGCGCGCCGTCGCTGGAAGATATCGAGCGGGTCTATGCCCACCAGCAGTCGCTTTCGCAGTGTCGTTTGTGGTTGTCCAGGCATCTCAGCCACGCCGAGCTGATGCCGGTGTCGAGCAACGCCGAGGCGGCTCGCCGGGTGCGCCATGCGCCCGATGCGGCCGCCATTGCCGGCCGCAATGCCGCCGAGCTCTATGGCCTGCCGGTGCTGTTTCCCGATATTGAGGATCATGCCGACAACACCACCCGGTTCCTGGTTTTGGGCCACGAACTTCTGCCGGCGTCCGGCGAAGACAAGACCACGCTGATGGTGGCCGGCCTGGATGGTCCGGGCGCATTGTTTCAGCTGCTTGAGCCGCTGTCCCGGCACGGGGTCAACATGACCCGCATTGAATCCCGGCCGTCGCGCGAGCGGCGCTGGGACTACGTATTTTTCATCGATATCGAGGGCCACGTTGAAGATGCCGGCCTCAAGCAGGCGCTGACCGAGCTTGAGGGGCGCGCCCTGCAGCTGCGCATTCTTGGCTGTTATCCGCGCGCTGTTGTTGGCCGGCTGCCGGGTGAGGCCGCCTGATTTTTCCAAATTCCAGGTATTCAAGACAAGCCATTCAAGACAAGTATTTGAGACAAGCCATGAAAGTACGTGACTACACCGATCTGGCCGCGCCGGGCGTGCGCGAGCTGAAACCCTATTTGCCGGGCAAGCCGATTTCAGAGCTGGAGCGCGAATATGGCGTCAGCGATTCCATCAAGCTGGCATCCAATGAAAATCCGCTGGGCGCCAGCCCCAGGGCCGTTGAAGCGGCGCGCGCCGTGCTGGCAGACAGCTGGCTGTACCCCGATGCCAACGGCTTTGAGCTCAAGCAGGCGCTTGCCGCCCGTCACAATGTGCCGCCCGAAGCCATTACTCTGGGCAACGGCTCCAACGACGTGCTGGTGTTTTTGGCCCAGGCATTTTTGCAGCCCGGTCAGGCAGTGGTCTTTTCGCAGTACGCCTTTGCGGTCTACCCCATTGCCACCCGGATGATGAGCGCGCGTGCCGACGTGGCGCCGGCGCTGCCGGCCGATCACCCTGCCATGCCGCTGGGGCATGACCTGCGCGCCATGTTTGAAAAGGTGGGCGGCGACACCCGCCTGGTGTTTGTGGCCAACCCCAACAACCCCACGGGCACCTGGCTGGACGGCGAGCGGCTGAAGGATTTCATTGGCTCGCTGCCGCCGCACGTCATTTGCGTGGTTGATGAGGCCTTCACCGAATACGCTGAATCCGACCGCCTGGGCGACGCCCCGGCCTGGCTTGAGGAATTCCCCAACCTGGTGGTGACCCGGACCTTTTCCAAAGCCTATGGGC
>DATGTG010000169.1:0-4393 GCA_035301965.1 Wenzhouxiangella sp.
TGCCCAAAATGATGATGGACAAGAAGCTGGTCTGAAAGCAGCGAGAGCACCGTTTCCTGGCCGCTGAAAACGCTGTGAACAGCAATGGAAATGGTGCTTAGCTGCGCCCGCTGACGCAGTTGATGCCGGTCGACAATATCGTCCCACTGAACCAGCAGCCCCCAGACAAGAAGAATCGTTGCAACCAGCAGGATGGTCGCAAACAAAACCCACTCCAGGTTTCGCCGCAAAGAGCTCAGCAATGGAGATTTCCGGCAGGGATGCTGGGGTCGATCAAGATGTTCCGCCCTTTATTCCTGGTTGGTTGTCAAAGGCTGCAGCCGGGACACACCGCTACCGCCATGATGAAATTCCGGTTCTGGATGAAACCGGCACCTGCCTGTTCGGTTTCAGACGGCCTTTGGCCGCCTGGAGAACAGGCAGGTGCCCTGTCTGTTTCAGCGCCGGAAATTTTGCCGTCGCGTGCGCGCCGGCCGGCAGCTTGCAACTCTACTGATCATTGGCAGTGCGATCGGGAACCTTCTCTTCATCATCGGAAATAATGACTTCCACCCTGCGATTAAGCTGACGGCCCGACTCGCTGTCGTTGTCTGCAACAGGGTAGTCCGGCCCGTAGCCGGTGGTGCTGATTCTGCCTTCACTCACACCCCGTTCAACAAGGGCGCTGCGCACCGAGTCAGCCCGCTTTTCCGACAGCTGCATGTTGTAATCACGGGCGCCGGTTGAATCGGTAAAGCCCTCAATCAGCAGCTTGCGATCTTCATATTCGTTGAGAAACTCGGCGATCCTGTCCATGGTGCGCATGGCGCCCTCACGCAGGTCATATTTGTCGAAGTCAAACAGGACGTCGCTGCCCAGGGTCAACACCAGCCCGCGGTCGGTCGGCCGCGCTTCAAGCTCTGCGATTTGCTGCTGCAACCGCTCGGCTTCCTCGCGCATCCGCTCAGCCTCGAGCTCCATTTCCCTGAGCCTCAGTTCTGCGGCCATGCGCTCTTCACGATCGGCCAGCGCCTGTTGCTGGGCCATCTCACGCTGATAGGCCTCTTCGGCCGCCTGCTGCTCCGCCCTGGCGCGCCGGGCTTCTTCCTCCTGGCGCCTGGCATCAGCCTGTGCCGCCGAGCGCTCAGCGCGCTTGGCGCGTGCTTCAGCGCGCAGCACCTCGCGCTGACTGCTCAGTTCCTCGACACGACTTTCAAGGGCCTTGAATCTGGCCCGCTCACGGGCAATTTCTGCCTGGGTTTCGGCCAGCTGGGCCAAATGCAGCAGTTCGGGCCTGTCTGCACCCGCCTTTTGGCGCTCCCTGGTCTGCTCCATCAGGGCTTCAGCCTCGCGCAGCTCGGCCCTGGCATATTGACGCACCGCTGCATCCGAAACCGCTGCATCAACAGCCGCTTCAGCCCGGTCCACCTCTTTCAGTTCAAGCTGGGTGGTAGCACAGGAAGCAAGAATAAAAACGGAAAACATTGAGCTCAGAACAAGGTAATGTTTGTTTTTCATGATGACTCTCCCTGCTCACCGGCAATTTCCTCACGCAGCGCTTCCACCGTGTTTTCCAGCTCTCGAACCTGTCGCTCGCTGTGCACACTGCGTGAACGCAAATCGGCCAGTCGGGCTATTTTTTCGGATTCCAAAGCCAGCTGACGGGCGATTTCATTCTCTCCCTGCTCAACGGCTTTCTCGGCCTCGGCCAAATGCTTGCGGGCCTGTTCAAGCTCCCGCGGAGCGCTGTCACGCGCACCCATGTCAACGGCGTAGTCGATGGCATTGCGAGCCACAGCAAGCTGATCCTCGGGCACCGGCGGCTTGGAAGCGCACGCGGCAAGAAGTCCAAGAGCCAGAACGGGAATGGCAACACGTTTCATGGTGATACTCATCTTTTGCTCCAGGGTTTTAACACAAAATATGACGCAAACCGCAGCAAGATGCAACAGGGCGTTCGCTCTCATGCATGATAAGACCATAAACGGACCGATTGATTTCAGCACCCCATAAACATGCGAAACATGCAAAACCTGCCCCCTGAAAACGAGCTTGAGGAAACCTTCATTCTGTCCAGCGGCCCCGGCGGCCAGCACGTCAACCGCAGCGCCACCGGCGTTCAGCTTCGCTACGATGTGCATGCTTCGGGATTTTTGCAGGCCGCCGTCAAAAGGCGCCTGCTCAAGCTGGCCGGGCAGCGCGCTACCACAGAGGGTGTCATTGTCATTGAAGCCAAGTCGCATCGCAGTCAGCACCGCAATCGTGAAGAAGCCCGCCAGCGTCTGTCGGAATTGATCGAACAGGCCCGAAAAAGACCCAAAAGAAGAGTGGCCACCCGCCCCAGCCGCGCCTCCCGGCAGCGCTGGAAAAAGAAAAAACAGCGGCGCAGGGAGATCAAGCGCAATCGCCGGCCACCACGCCTGGACGACTGAGCGGGCCTGGCCCGCAACAGCGGCCAAAACCATCACGGCCAGGATGCAATTATGCGAAACTCTGCTGCCCCAACAGTCTTTTGAGCATCGTCAAGTGAGTTTGCCGGACAAGCCGCTGGAACCTGAACAGCCCTACACCAGTGATCGTTACGCACGGCTGGTTCTCAACCTGGGCCGGGCCCTGCTCAACGTGGGCTCGCCCGCCCACCGCCTGGAAGCCGCCATGCAAATCATGGCCGGGCGACTTGGGCTGACGGCCCAGTTTTTTTCCACGCCCTCCTCCCTGTTTGCCTCGCTGGGCGATGGCGAGAATCAGCAGACATTCCTGGCGCGCGCCGAGCCCGGTTCCACCAATCTGTTCAAGCTGACCGAACTGTCACAGGTCATGGATGACCTGGCTGCGGGGCGCCTTGATCCCGATACAGCGGACAGAAGGGTATTGGAAATCGATGCGGCGCCGCCGGTTTATGGCCCGTGGCTGCAGCTTGTGGCCTATGTACTGATTGCCGGCGGGGTCACGCCCATGCTGGGCGGAGGCTGGCGGGAAGCATTGCTTGCCATGCCGCTGGGGCTGACCGCCGGCCTGATTGTCTGGTGGCTTGGCCAGCAGGTGGAGCGCGCCCGGCTGATCAACCCCATGGTGGCGGCGGTCACCACTTTTCTTGGCACGCTGTGGTGCGGCTTTGACACCAGCACCGCTCTGATGCCGGCGGTTCTGGCCGCCATGATCCCTCTTTTGCCCGGGATGGATCTGACGACCGCGGCCCGTGAACTCTCAACCGGGCACGTGGTGTCCGGCTCATCGCGGCTGGCCTTTACGGTCACCATTTTTGCCCTGCTGGCTTTTGGGCTGGTGCTTGGCGGAATGGGCGGCCAGGCCGTGGTTGGTCCCGTGGAACTGGTTTTGCCCATCGAAACACCCCTATGGCTTTCAACGGCAGGAATTCTGGCCGCCGCCATTGGGCTGATGCTGCTGATTCAGGCGCCGGCCCGCGATGCTTTCTGGATATTATGCGTCACCATGCTGGCCTGGGCCGGCGCCCAGTTCGGAGAATGGATCAATGCCGGCGTCATGGGCGCCTTCATGGGCGGCCTGAGCATCGGTTTGGCTGGCAATCTGTTTGTGAAGCTGACCGCGCGGCCATCATCCATTCTTCACGTTCCGGGACTCATTTTGCTGGTTCCCGGCAGCATAGGGCTGCGCAGCCTGGCCGTGCTGCTTGACCAGGACGTGGTCACCGGCCTGCAAACAGCCATTCTGGCCGGAGTCATCGCCGTGGCATTGACCACGGGCATGGTTTTGGCCAGCATACTGATGCCGCCACCAAGCGCACTGTAAACAGGCATGAACAACATGGCAAAGCTGGCGGGCGCAGCGCCGCCCAAAATCTGATCAGGCTGGAGTTTTCATGAGTATTGACATCCGCAAACCGCACTCCATGACGCTGGAACAGGCTCAGCAGGTTGCCGACAGCCTTGCCGCCGACCTGGCGGCGCGTTTCGGAATCGATTACGGCTGGGATGAAAACACCATCGTCTTTGAGCGGCCCGGCGTTGACGGGGAAATCGATGTTGACCCGGACTACATCCATGTTCGTGCCCGGCTGGGCCTGCCGTTCAACCTGATGCAGGCGGCCGTGGAAAACGCCATCCATCGGCAGCTGGAAAAGCACTTCAGTTGATCGGCGCCTGGTCCCGCTCTTCAAACCCGCCCCATGAACTCTCCGGTTTCGGTGTTGATTCTCACTTTCTCGCCCGGCGTGATGTAGTCGGGAACCAGCGCTTCCAGGCCGGTTTCAAGCGTGGCGGGCTTGCTTGATCGCGTCGCAGTCGCGCCTTTCAGCACAGGCGCCGTGTCGGTGATTTCAAGCACCACCGACTGCGGCAGCTCAACAGCCACCGGCTGGTCATCGATGATGATGACATACAGGCCTTCCAGACCGTCGGTAATGTAATGAATGCTGTCGCCCAGCGCGTCGGCA